>JANNCZ010000747.1:0-2133 GCA_031387185.1 Burkholderiales bacterium | reverse complement strand
GCCGCGCAAACGGCCATCACGACTGACAGCGAAGGCGTGGCCGGTGAAGACATCCAGGTCACCGTCAACGGCGGCAAAATGCCAGGCTACATCGCCGCTCCCACCAAGGCTGGCAAATTCCCCGCCGTGCTGGTGGTGCCGGAAATTTTCGGCATGCACCGCTACCAGCAGGACATCTGCCGCCGCCTCGCCAAGGTTGGCATCGTCGGGGTGACCTTCGACCCCTTCTTCCGCTCCGGCGACCTCACCAAGATCAGCGACATCAAGGAAGTCATCGGCAAGGCCAACTCGCTCGCCGACGACGTCATGCTCGCTGACGTCGACGCACTGATCGACATGGTCTCAAAGCACAAGAAAGTGAACGCCGCCAAGCTCGGCATCACCGGCATGTGCCGCGGTGGCCGTACCGTGTGGATGGTGGCAGCGCACAGCAAGAAGATCAAGGCAGGCGTGTCGTGGTACGGCGGTCTGAACCCGATGCCGCCGGCCATGGCCAAGACCCCGCACGATGTGGTGGCCAACCTCAACGCCCCGGTGCTCGGCCTGTACGCCGGTGCCGACGCAGGCATTCCGGTCAACCAGGTGGCGCGCATGCAAGAGGTGCTCGCCAAGGGCAACAAGAATGCCAAGGCATCGACCTTCATCCTGTATCCGAACGTGCCGCACGCGTTCCATGCCGATTACCGCCCGAGCTATCGCAAACCGGAAGCCGAAGCCGGCTGGAAGGAAATGCTGGCGTGGTTCAAACAGCACGGCGTCGCCTGATCCAACCAGTCGTTTGATTTCGGCAAAAAGCCCGCCTCGTGCGGGCTTTTTATTGCAGCCTGTTACAAACCCAGCGCATCGGCAGACAGCTTGCGCAACTCGCGTTTAAGTTTGTCACGCACCGCCGCGTGGGCGCGGCTCTGGTAAAGATTCTTCAACTCGTACGGGTCTTTGTCGAGATCGTAGAGTTCGTCGAGTTCACCATCGACGCCACGATTGACCCAGTGGATCAGTTTGTAGCGATCAGTACGCACGCATTTGTAGGTCATGCCGACCAGCCAGGGCATTGCGTTTTCGGCCCAGTATTCGACCAGGAAGGATTTGCGCCAGCCAGTGGTTTTTCGTGCGCCCTTGTTGGCAAACAGCGGCAGCAGTGAGCGCCCCTGAATTTGCGCGCCGGGTTTGCCGCCGGCCAGTTCAATGAAGGTCGGGGCAATGTCCTGACACAGGACCAGATCCTTGATGCGCGATCCGGCTTTGACCTTTTTCGGGTAGCGCACCAGGAATGGCGAGCGGATGCCTTCTTCGTAAGCAAAGCGCCGCTCCGGCCCCAAGCCGTGCTCGCCGAAGAAATAGCCGTTGTCGCCGAGAAACACGATGCAGGTGTTGTCGAGCTGGCCCTGTGTCTCCAGGGTCTGCAAAATCATACCGACACCTTCATCGACCGAGGCCATCATCGCCGCGCGCAGGCGGATTTCTTCCTGTTCGCCGGCGTGCACCGCGTCGAGCACCTGGCGCGCCCCCGGTTCACGTTTCAGGTCGAAGCACTCGGCCCAGGCGGGCTTCTGTTTGATGACTTCGGCAGGCGAGAGCATGTTGGGCGACTTGGGAAAAATCTTGCCGCGATACAAGTCCTTGTGGCGCTCAGCGGCAACGTAGCCATCGACCCTGAAGGTGCCGTCAGCCGCCTGCTCGGCATCCGGGTGTACGGCCTTGTGGGCGAAAAAGAGCGAGAAGGGTTGCGCCTTTTTTCCGCTGTGCTGCGCGTGGTGCTGCTGCAGAAAATCGACCGCCAGCGTGTTCATGATGTCGGTCACGTAGCCGGTGTGCTGCACATATTTGCCATCGTGGTTGAGGCGCGGGTTGCTGATGCGGCCGTGGCCGTCGTAGCTCACCCAATAGTCATAACCGGGGCGCGGCCCGCCTTCATTGCCCATGTGCCACTTGCCGATGTGCGCGGTGCGATAGCCCTGCTTCTTGAGTTCCAGGTGGAAGTTGGGCAGGCGATGGCTCATCGCGTCGCGCGCCACGTTGTCGATGATGCCGTGGCGGCTGGCGTATTGGCCCGTCACAATCGACGCGCGATTCGGTGAGCAGATCGGCGTGGTGTGAAAGGCGCGCTCGAACAAAGCGCCTTCGCGTGCGAGA
>JANNCZ010000168.1:0-3385 GCA_031387185.1 Burkholderiales bacterium | reverse complement strand
TCGACCAGCTCGATCTCGGCGTGGCCGCCGCGCGTGAACGGCTCCATCGTCGGGATGTCGCGCACGATGCGAAAGCCGGGCGCGTCGGTGTCGACCAGAAACCACGATACGCCCGCTTCGGTGCGCGCCACCACGATCGCGAACGCGGCGTCCATGGCGCCCGAGATGAACCACTTGTGCGCGTTGAGCACCCAGCCCGCGCCATCCCCACTGCCATCGCGGCGCGCGGTCGCCAGCAGCATGCGCGGGTCGGAGCCGACACCCGGCGCTGGCTCGGTCATGGCAAAGCACGAACGCACTTCGCCGCGCGCCAGTGGACCAAGATAGCGTTCGCGCTGCATCGGGTTGGCGAGGCGCTCGAGCACCGCGACATCGGGTTGCCCCGGTGGCGCGCAATCAAGTGCGCCGGGGCCGAGAAAGCTGCGTCCGACTTCCTCGAAAAATCCGCAGCACTCCTCCCACGACAAGCCGAGCCCGCCTGACGCCACCGGCAAGCGCGGCGGGCCGAATCCAAGGGCACGCGCACGCAAGCGCAGACGGTCGATGGCAGCGGCATTGCCTTCCCTGTCGTGCGCGGCCTTCAGGTCTTCAGCGGGAATCACCTCGTCATTGATGAAAGTGCGCAGGCGGGTGCACAGTTCGGCAAATTCGCCAGCGGGGCGCGTGGTACTCATGGTTTGATGCTCATGGTTTGATGCTCATGGCTTGGTACTCATTGCAGGGTGTCATGGATTAAGGCGTGTTTGGACGGCGCATTTCATTTCTTGAACGCCTTGGCGAAGCGCTGCCAGCGCTCGGTATCGCTGCGCAGGAAGCTTTCGAAATCGGTGACGCCGAGAAACGCCGCTTCGCCCCCGGCGGAAGCCAGGCGTGCCTGCACCTCGGGCGCGGCGGCGGCGGCACCCACCGCGGCCGAGAGCTTCTGGATCACTTCGCGCGATGTGCCGGCCGGCACATGAAAGCCGTACCACGACAGCACCGTGACCTCCGGATAGCCGGCCTCGGCAATCGTCGGCACATCGGGCAACAGCGGCGAGCGCTTGTCGCTGGTGTTGGCCAGCGCGCGCAGTTTGCCGGCCAGCACCTGCGGGATCGCCACGGTGGACGGAATGATCGACATGGTCAGCGCGCCGTTGATCAGATCGGGAATCACCGGCGGCGCGCCCTTGTAGCCGATCGACTCGAAGCGGAAATCCCCCACCACGCTGAGCATTTGCGTGGCCATCGACTGGGTGCTGCCGGTGCCGCCGTCACCAATTGGCAGCCCCGGCTTGGCACGTGCCATGGCTACGTAATCCTTCACGCTGCGCGCCGGCGAATTGGGCGGCACCAGAATGAAACTGGGCGAGAGTGCGTAGCGCGTTACCGGCACGAAGTCTTTCAGCTGCCAGCGCAGGCCGGTCTCCAGCATCGGGTTGTTGATGATGTAGGGCGCCGATACCAGCAGGGTGTAGCCGTCGGCGGCGGTGTTGGCAACAAACTCGGCAGCGATGTTGGCGCCCGCGCCGGGTTTGGATTCGACCACGAAGGGCTGGCCCAGATCGGTGGCCAGGCGAATCGTGACCGCACGCGTCATCACGTCCACCACGCCCCCGGCGGGATACGGCACGATCACCCGTACCGGCCGGCCCGGCCAGCTTTGGGCAAGCGCGCCACCCGCCATGACCAGCCACCAGCATGCCGTCAGTACAGTTACTGCTGTCATTCGATTACGCATCTCTGTCTCCAGTTGTTCTTATCCGCAGATTTGCCGCGCCGCGCAGGCACGGAAAAATCCCAGGAACGTGACCCATCTTGCCACAGCCTGTTTTGGCAGAGCAAGTAGTTCCAGGACAGTCTGCGCGGCCGCTGCTGCCCACCGCACCGCAACGGCCGCGCGTTCTGGTTTCGCATTCAAGGCGTAGAGTAGGTGACACCAGTTTGCGGATGTGGCTATAGTGCGCAACTGCAACGCCGCGTTCGCACTGATGGCTGGCACAGTAGACAAGGAGGCAACACCATGACCACCACACCCGCCCATCATGCACGGGGCCGCCGCCGCACCCTCCTGAAAGCGGCGCTGGCCGCGCCGCTGGCAAGCGCCATGCAGGCAAGCCGCGCCCAGGGCTGGCCAACACGTGACGTCAAGCTGGTGCTGCCCAGCGGCGCGGGCGGCGGCTCTGATGTTTTTGGCCGTCCGCTGGCCGAGTTTTTCAGCAAGAGCCTGGGCGTGCCTGTGGTAGTGGAAAACCGCCCCGGCGCCAACGGCATCGTGGCGCACGAAGCGGTATTGCGCGCGCCCGCCGATGGCCACTCCCTGCTGATCTCGTTTTCGGCAGCGTATCTGGTCAACCGCCTTTTGATGGCCAAAATGTCGCACGACCCGCTGAACGATTTTGTACCAGTGGGTCGCATTGGTGGCGGTGGCGGCAATGTGCTCATTGTCAATCCCTCGGTACCGGCGCAGAACCTCAAGGAGTTTCTGGCATATGCCGCTGCGCAGTCGGGCAAAGCCAGTTATGGCTCATGGGGCATCGGCTCCGGCGGGCATCTGGTGATGGAAATGATCAAGGCACGCACCGGCATGAAGGCGGAGCACATTCCCTACAAGACGGTGGCGCAAATCGCTCCCGCGGTGGTGGCCGGTGACGTGCCGGCCGCATGGATCGACTCGGCGACACCGGTGCCGCTGGTGCGTGCGGGGCGGCTGCGCGCCATCGCGACCTCATCGCAAACCCGTTTGCCGCAGTTTCCCGAGGTTGCCACCCTCACCGAGCAGGGCGTACCGTTTGACGTGACCTCGTGGTACGGCATGTTTGTGCTCAAAGGCACGCCCGCGCCGCTCGTCACGCGCCTGAACGCCCTGCTCAACCAGTGGCTGGTGCTGCCCGACACGGTGGCATTTTTCGAGCAAAAGCAGAATGCCCCGGCGCCCACGCCGACCACACCGGCCGAGTTCGCCAGGGTATTGCAAAGCGATGCCGAGGGCTGGAAAAAGCTGATCGACGACGCCAAGCTGACCCCTTCATAAAAGAGGCATGCCATGAACGCAGTACTGATCGAACGCCACGACGGCTGGGCAGAGCTGGTGCTCAATCGCCCCGAGCGCAAGAACGCCATCGAAGGCACGCTCGCCGAAGCGATGCGCGAGGCGCTGGTGAGCATCAACGCCGATGCAGGCATTCGCGCCGTGGTGCTGCGCGGCGCCGGCGGCGCATTTTGCTCGGGGCTTGATGTCAAAGCCTTCAATGCCGAGCCGGCGCCTGCGTGGGCCGGCACCTTCCGGGCCACCTGGGACGAAGTGCATTGCCTGCTGATTGAATCGCCCAAGGAGTTCGTCGGTGCGCTCGAAAAATACGCGATCAACGGCGGTGCCGCATTGGCCATTGCCTGCGACCTGCTGGTG
>JANNCZ010000161.1:0-1758 GCA_031387185.1 Burkholderiales bacterium | reverse complement strand
ATGCCGCCGGCGATGTCGCCGATGGCGAACAGCACGCCCTGGTCGGCGGCACGATGGATCAGGCGCACGTCGATGCGGAAATTGCGATCCGCGATCAGCGGCACGACGGTGGTTCGCGCCACGGTCTGTGCGCCGGGCAGGAAGCGGCGCCGCCCGGCTGCCGGTGGTTGCATGTGCGGCGGCAGCTGGTTGAACTTCTGGATCGGGAGCCGGTTGTCCAGCGGGTAGACCATGTTGGACCAGGCTGCGCGGTCGAAGGCTTCCACCATGTCCTTGAGCAGGGCGGGATGCTGTGCCGCGACGTCGACCGACTCCGAGAAGTCGCTGGGCTGGTGGTGCAGGGTCCATTGGTCAAAGTCGATAGCCTCGCCGCGCTTTTGCAGCGACACGGCCACCCAGCCATCGCGCCAGTAGGCCCGGTTGGCCCAGCACTCGTAGTACTGCTCCGTGCGGGTCGGGCCGGTGTGGCCCTTGAGCAGCACGCTCGCCAGGCTCTTGCCTTGCATAGGCTCTGCAGGCTGGCCATGTGACAGGTTCGGAAATGGCGCGCCCGTAAGATCGAGCAGCGTAGGCATCACGTCCGTCACGTGCGCGAACACGCCGCTGACCGCATTGCGCGCGCCAATCGCCTGCGGCCAGCTGACGATGCACGCCACGCGCCGCCCGCCGCCGCCGGTGTAGGTCTTGTAGGACGGAAACGGCGTATTGCTGACCTGGCCCCAGCCCATGGGGTAGAGCGCCGGCACGCGGCCGGTGCCGATCCATTTGGCCATGTCGACGTCGTGCGCCACCGGCATCGGCGGCAACCCTGCGAAGCGCCGGTTGAAGAACACCTCGCCCTTGGGGCCGCCGGAGCTGGTGCCACCGTTGTCAGCCGAGAACAGGATGATGGTGTTGTCGAGTTCGCCCATCTCGCGCAGCTGCTCGACCAGGCGGCCCACATTCTGGTCGACGCAGTCGAGCATGGCGGCATAGGTCTCCATGTGGCGCACGTAGAGCGCGCGCTGGTCGGCCGGAATGTCCTCCCAGGCCGGCACCGAGTCATCACGCGGCGAGAGCTGCGTGTCCGCAGGCACCAGCCCCAGCGCCTTCTGGCGCGCCAGCCGCTGCGCGCGCAGCACGTCCCAGCCTGCGTCGTAGCGGCCGCGGTACTTCTGCAGGTCGGACTCCTTGGCTTGCAGGGGGCCGTGCACCGCGTTGTAGGCGAGGTAGAGCAGAAAGGGCTGCTCGGCGCGCTCGTTGCGCGCCTCGCGCATGAAGCGCAGTGCGTGGTCGGTCCAGTCGTCCGTCGCGTAATAGTCCTTGGGGTACTCGTCGATCGGGGCGACGAGATTGTTGTGCACGATGCGCGCCGGGAAGAAGTAGCTGGTCTCACCCTCCATGAAGCCGTAGAAGCGGTCGAAGCCGCGCTGCGTCGGCCAGTGCGCATTCGGGACCGCGCTGTCGCTGGCGTTATGCCATTTCCCGATGCCGATGGTGGCGTAGCCGGCGGCGCGAAAGGCTTCGGCGAAAGTGGGCGAATCGAGCGGGATGTCGCCCGAGTACCCGGGGAACCCGGGGTTGTTGTTGGACAGCCAGCCGGTGGCGACCGAGTGCGCGTTGCGGCCGGTGAGCAGCGCAGCGCGCGCGGGTGAACAGATCGGATGCGTCGTGTAGTGATTGAAGCGCAGGCCGCGACCGGCCAGCGCGTCGATGTGGGGCGTGACGATCTCGGAGCCGTAGCAGCCCACGTCGGAATATCCCATGTCGTCCATGTAG
>JANNCZ010000126.1:0-1591 GCA_031387185.1 Burkholderiales bacterium | reverse complement strand
GCCACCCCGGGCCCCGCCCTGCGGCTCGGCCTGAAACAGCACGATCGGGCGGATGTAATCGCTCTCGTTCTGCGCCTCGATTTCGAGCTGGTTGCGCCGCTGGATCGACTCGAACACCGCCGGCTCCCAGCCGGTGAGGTGTTCGGAGAGCACGATCGGCAACTTGATCATGTCCTCGGTCTGCAACTCCTGCGCCGACACCGACACCAGCACGTTGGCGCGCTTGGGGATCGGCGTGGCCGTCAGTTCAAGCACGCACGCGGGCCGCACGCTCGCCAGCGCCTTGAACGAAAGATCAGTGCGCGCGTTATGCGCCTCATCAACAATCACGATGGTGTTTTGCAAGGCCAGCCAGTTCACCAGCGACGTTTTCACCCGGCCGATATCTGCCTGCGTGAGAAACGAATGCCCCGCCACATCGGCGGCGGACACCGTCTGCAAGCCCTGCAGCCGGTGCGGCGGCTGCGCCTTGAAATGCGCTTCAAACGCCTCGCTCATCGCATACACATTGCGCTGGCTGGTCTCGGCGATCCGGAAACTCTGAATCGTCGCCACGATCACCACCGCGGCACGCCCCCACTCAGGCGGCGGAATCTGCGCCACTTCCGACAGATCGCACACCGCCAGGCGCGCGCCATACACCGCCTCCAGCGCCTCGCGATACGGATGGCCCGGTAACTTGAGCGCATTGAGCGTCTGACTGGTGATGGTCTCCGACGGCGTCAGCCACAGGGTCACCGGAGCGTCCACCCCCATCGCACGCGCGCCACCGAGCCAATGGCTGGCAATGCTGTGAATCGCATGCGACGCCAGCAGCGTCTTGCCACCGCCGGTGGGCAGGCGCAAACACACGCAGGGCGTCTCGCCAAAATCGCTCTGGTACATCAGGCCACCCTGCCCGGCTTCGGTGGCCATTTGCTCGAATGCGGATTTGGGGCCGACCAGTTGCGCACGGCGCAGGAATTCGGCGAGGCGTTCGAGGGCGCGTTCCTGATAGCGCTTGAGAGTCACGCGCGGTGCGGGCGCATTTCTGCCGGCGACATGGGTAGTCGTTGAGGAACCATCTTCGTGATGAACGACCACTGAATAGCCATTCGCCAGACGCGCCGCGTATTTGCCGCGTACGCCTCCGCGCAAATCGTATTCGGGCCGCATTTCGTCGGGGTCAGTCGTTTTCATAATCACGCACCTCAATACGGGTGGCACGCCGCGTGCTGATGATGCGAATGCGCCCTGGGCGCTCCACATGCGACACGATCAAAATATTTCCGGCTTTTGACAACCCGGTAATGAGAAGGCGCATCTCTCCCTCCGAGTGATCGGGGTCGGGACCCAAAAGCGAAAGCGGATCTTCGAAGACTGACGATGCCTCCTGAAACGACACGCCGTGCTTCGCCAGATTCAGCGCCGCCTTCCCGGCATCCCATTCGAACCCCGATTCCACGACTCATCGCGCTTTCACATCGTAGGGAATATGCCGAAACTCAATACGCTCCTGCGCCAGCCGCGCCGGACCCAGATTCACGCTCTCGCCATAAATCGTCTTCGGACCGTTGTGCGGCAGGATGTCGCGAATCGCCCGCAACACCGC
>JANNCZ010000121.1:0-11975 GCA_031387185.1 Burkholderiales bacterium | reverse complement strand
TTGCCGCAACATCCTCGAATTCCAACTCCAACGCACCGGCTCGATCAGCCAATATACTGCCCGCTTCTTCAACCGATCAACTCGATTCGCGCCGCCCCTCGTTCCTTTCCTCCAGGCTCATACCTGATTTGGAAAAGACTCTGGTAGTCCGCGAGCGCGCGCGTTCCATGGCGGAGCATGGTTTTCTTGATCTTGATCTTGATGTTGATGTTGAGCTTGGTCTTATGTTTCCATTCTTCTCGACACGGCAGGCCAGGAACCGCTCCCATCAACGGTTTCAGGCATTAGTCCTGAGAGGCGCTGCAGGAGCGGCTCTCCGGCGTTGATCCTGGTCGATTTCAACCGCGCAAAAGCTGGCGGCTGACGCTGGTTGCACTGGTTGCGCTGGATGCGTTGGTGCGCTGGTTGCACTGCTGCGCTCCACAAAGGTCTGGTCGGTGCGTTGCCGCACTGAACTGGCCGGGGCCGGTGGGTATAACTGCTGCATGACTACATCCCCAACGCCCCATGCTGCCGCTGGCAGTCACATCGCCCTTACGCTACCGGCCACTATCGCTTTGCAGCGCCGCGCCGCGCTGCTAAAAACCGGCGCCCTGCAAGACGCCATCTTCAACAGCGCCAATTTCTCACTCATTGCCACCGATGCCAAGGGCATGATTCAACTCTTCAATACCGGCGCCGAGCGCGTGTTCGGCTATAGCGCTGCCGAAGTGGTTGACCACATCACGCCGGCGCACCTGACCGACCCGCTCGAAGTGATCGCGCGTGCCGTGCTGCTCAGCCGCGAGGTCGGCATCACGATTGCACCGGGGTTCGACGCGCTGGTGTTCAAGGCGGCACGCGGCATGGAAGACATTTACGAGTTGACCTGTATCCGCAAGGACGGCAGCCGCTTCCCGGCCCTGGTGTCGGTCACGGCCCTGCGCGATGACAGCGATGGCCTGATCGGCTATCTGTTGACCGGCACCGACAACACCGTGCGCAAACAGGCGGAAGAGAAGCTGCGTTACAGCGAAGAGAGTTTTCGCTTGATGGTCGAGAGCGTGACCGACTACGCGATTGCCATGCTTGACCCGGAAGGGCGCGTGGTGAGCTGGAACAGCGGTGCGCAGCGCATCAGCGGCTATCAGGCCGAAGCGATTACCGGGCAACATGTATCGGTGTTTTATGCGCGCGGCGACGTCGAGCGTGGTGCGCCGCAGACGGACATCGCGTTGGCGGTGGCCAACGGGCGGGTTGACGATGAACGTTGGCTGGTACGTGAGAATGCTTCGACGTTCCGCGCCAACCTGACCCTGACTGCGATCCGTGACGAAGCCGGCGATCTGCGCGGCTTCGCCATGCTCATGCGTGACCTCACCGCGCGCCGGATGATCGAGGCCGAGTTGGCCAATACCAAACTGATGACGCAAAAGAACAACGAAGCGAATCTCGATTTCCTCTCGGACATGAGCCGCGAGATGCGCAGTTCGCTCAATGCGATCCTCGGATTCGCCCAGTTGATGGAATCCGAAGTGCCGTTGCCGACACCGCCGCAGATGCAGAGCATTGCCAAAATCCTGCAGGCAGGCTGGTACCAGATGGAACTGATCAACGAATTCCTTGATCTGGCGACGATCGAATCTGGCCGCCTGTCGTGGTCGCTCGACCCGGTGCCGCTCGCCGAAGTGATGCGTGACTGTCAGGCCAGCATCGAGACACAGGCGCAAAAGAGCGGTATCCGCATCCAGTTTCCCGAGGTGCGCGGCGATTGCTTCATCAAGGCCGACCGTACCCGTCTGAAGCAGGTGCTGGTCAACCTGGTGTCGAACGCCATCAAGTACAACCAGCAGGGTGGATCGGTGGCCGTGACTTGCCACGCGAGTGCCCTGCACCGGATTCGCATCAGCGTCACTGATACCGGCATCGGCTTGAGTCCGGAGTCGCTGGCGCAGTTGTTCCGGCCATTTGGCCGGGTCGGGCAGGACACCAGCGCGGCAGACTCCGGCGCTGGCATTGGCCTGGTGGTCACCAAACGGCTGGTCGAGCTGATGGGTGGTGAAATCGGCGTGACCAGCAGCACCGGCGAAGGCAGCACGTTCTGGTTCGAATTGACGGCGAGCGGTTCAATCCAAAGCGGCCCGGCCGATGCCGCAGTTGCCACGCCAGGCGCACCAGCCACATCAACCCCGTCAACCGCAGTAGCCGCGCTACAGGCGCAACCTCATGTTGCGCTGCGCACCCTGCTCTATGTGGAAGACAACCCGGCCAACCTGCAGTTGGTGTCCGAGATCATCGCGCGCCGCGCTGATCTGCGCCTGTTGAGCGCGCGCACCGGCCAACTCGGCATCGATCTGGCGCACGCATCGAAGCCCGAGGTGATCGTGATGGATATCAACCTGCCGGGCATGAGCGGCATCGAGGCCCTGCAGATCCTGCGCAGCGATGCAGCCACCGCGCACATCCCGGTGGTGGCGCTGAGCGCCAATGCGATGCCGCGCGACATTGAGCGCGGTCTCGAAGCGGGATTTTTCCATTATCTGACGAAGCCGATCAAGGTCAAAGAATTTCTGGCGGTGCTCGACCTGGCGCTGGCGTCGGCCGGCGCCGAGGATGCAGCGCTCAGTGCCGCGCTGGATGCCGCGCTGGCCGCGCCGCTGCCTGTGTCCGAAGCGCAGCACGCCTGAGGGCCCGCAGCACCGCTTTTGCCGCTATGCGCGCTGGCGCACGTAGGGTTTCCCGGTGCCAGGTGTATAAGTTGGCAACCATTCCTGCCACGCAAGCCGGGGTGTCACAGCCAACCGGCTGCGGGGAGCGTTGTGCAACATTAAAGGGTCGTGTTCCTTGAAGTCCAATTCTAAGACCGTGGCGTCGCTGGCAGGCGCTGCCTTGCTGGTGGCATTGGTGGTCGGCGCGTCATTCTGGGCGTTCCGCCAAGTCGAAGAAACCAGTGCGGCACGGCTCGGTATTTACGAGACGCTGCAACGCGCGGATGAGTTGATGTCCGCCCTGCGCGATACCGAGATCGGCCAGCGCGGCTACGTGCTGACCGGTGACGAAACCTATCTGCAACCCTATCTGGCGGTGCGTGATCGCGTCACCGGCCAACTGGAGCAATTGCGCCGCGTGACCCCGGCCGGCGCGGCGCGCAAACACCTCGACGCCCTGCCGGCCCTGGTGGAGGCCAAATTGGCAAACGCGGCTGAAGTCATCCAATTGCGCCGCAACCGTGACACTGCGGGTGCATTGGCACTGATCAATACCGGCCAGGGCAAGCGCTCGATGGACGCGATTCGCACCGAGATGATCAGCTTTGTCGACATCGAAAAAAGCGCATTGGCCGCGCACGAAGCGCAGTTCCACTCAACCATGCGCAACCTCTTTGCCATCATCGCCGGCGCCAGTGTGCTGGCGCTGCTGTTCGGCCTGTTTTTCGTCTATTTGACCTATCTCGATACCCAGCACCGGCTGGCGAAACTGCTGCATCTCGAGACCCGAAGTCTGCTTGACGCGCAGGCAGCGACGAATAAACAATTGCAGGAAGCCAACGCGATCCTGCAGATCAGCGAGGAAAACCTCGCGGTCACGCTCAACTCGATCGGCGATGCTGTGATCGCCACCGACGCCAAAGGGCAGGTGAGGCGCATGAACCCGCTGGCCGAGCGCCTCACCGGCTGGACGTTTGCCGAAGCGGCCGGCCGCCCGGTGGACGATATTTTTCGCATCATCAATCAGGAAACCCGTCAACCCGCCAAGGTGCCGGTGATGGAGACCCTGGCGCACGGCACGACCCAGGGACTGGCCAACCACACCCTCCTGATCGCGCGTGCCGGCAGCGAGTGTGCGATTGCCGACAGTTGCGCGCCGATTCGCCAGCCGGACGGCCAGGTGATCGGCGCGGTGCTGGTGTTCCGCGACGTCACCGGCGAATACGCGGCGCAGCAGGCGGTGCGCGACAGCACCGCCTTGCTGCAAACGATCCTCGATACCGTGGACGATGGCGTCGTCACCATGCATGCGCGCGGCGGCATCATCAGCACCGTCAACCGCGCCGCCGAGCGCATGTTCGGCTATGGCGCCGCTGAGCTGAGGGAACGAAATTTCAGTGTGCTGGTACCCGAACTGGACAAGGACCTGAACGAAGGCTCGCTCGCCTATTACAGCGCCAGCGATGCGGCACGCTCCATCGGCGCCGAACGTGAGGTCATGGGCAAGCGCCGCGACGGCAGCCATTTCCCGCTGGAAATAGCCACTAGTGAAATGTCGCTGGGGGGCGAGCGTTACTTCACCGTCGTCTTGCGCGATATCACCGCGCGCAGGCAGAATGAAGAGGCGCTTGTCAAGGCCGGCGCCCTGCAAAGTGCGATCTTCAACAGCGCCAATTTCTCGGTGATTGCCACCGACGCGAAAGGCGTGATCCAGATCTTCAACGTCGGCGCCGAGCGTATGCTCGGCTACACGGCCTTTGAGGTGAAGAACAAATTCACGCTGGCCGACCTTTCCGATCCGCAAGAGGTGATCGCGCGCGCCAAGGCGCTCAGTGCCGAGCTGTCCACACCGATTACACCGGGGTTCGACGCGCTGGTGTTCAAGGCCTCGCGCGACATCGAGGACATTTACGAGCTGACCCAGATCCGCAAGGATGGCAGCCGCTTCCCGGCCCTGCTGTCGGTGACGGTGCTGCGCGATGCGCAACGCGTCAACCTCGGCTACCTGTTGATCGGCACCGACAACACGGCGCGCAAGCACATCGAGTCGGAGCGCAACGCCGCCATGGCGGCGGCCGAAAAAGCCAGCCATGCGAAAACCAATTTTCTCTCCAGCATGAGCCATGAATTGCGCACCCCGCTCAATGCCATCCTCGGGTTCGCCCAGCTGATGGAATCGGGCACGCCGCCGCCGACACCCTCGCAAAAACGCAGCATCGACCAGATCATCAAGGCCGGCTGGTACCTGCTCGAGCTGATCAGCGAAGTGCTTGATTTGGCGCAAATCGAGTCGGGCAAAGTGGTCATGTCACATGAGCCGGTGGTGTTGACCGACGTCATTCTCGATTGCCGCGCCATGGTCGAGCCGCAGGCGCAGAAGCGCGGCATCGGCATGACGTTTCCGCATTTCGACGTGGCCCACTTTGTGTTGGCCGACCGCACCCGTCTCAAACAGGTGTTGATCAACCTGCTGTTCAACGCCGTCAAATACAACCGGCCGGGCGGCAGTGTATCGATGGAGTGCACCCTGGTGCATCCGGGTTCGATGCGCATCAGCGTGCGCGACACCGGCATGGGGCTGACACCGCAACAACTCTCGCAACTGTTTCAACCGTTCAATCGCCTCGGCAAGGAAGCCAGTGCCGAGGAGGGCACCGGCATTGGTCTGGTGGTCACCAAGCGGCTGGTCGAACTGATGGGCGGCAGCATCGGCGTCGAGAGCAAAGCCGGGGTGGGCAGCGTGTTCTGGGTTGAATTGAAGCTGACCAAGGCACCAAGGCTGGAGCCGCTGCTGCTGGCGCACGTGGCACAGACGCAACCCGTGTTGCCGGAAGGCACGCCGCATCGCACCGTGCTGTATGTGGAAGACAATCCGGCCAATCTGGAGCTGGTCGAGCAACTGATCGAGCGCCGCGCCGACTTGCGCCTGCTGTCCGCAGCCGATGGCAATCTGGGCATCGAATATGCGCGCACCTATCAGCCGGATGTGATTCTGATGGACATCAACCTGCCCGGCATCAGCGGTGTTGAAGTCATGCAAATCCTGCGTGCCGACCCGTCCACCAAGCACATCCCGATCATCGCGATCAGCGCCAACGCCATGCCGCGCGATATCGAGAAGGCGCTGGCGGCGGGCTTTTTCAACTATCTGACCAAGCCGATCAAGGTAAAGGAATTTATCAACGTGCTCGACGATGCATTGACATTTTCGGAGACCAGACCACTCCACACAGCCGGAGAAAAGCAAACATGAGCCCTGTCGAATCTGCCGTGCTTGACGATGCGGGCAACGTTGATATCAGCGGTGAGATACGGGGTCAGGAGGCTGCCCTCATCACCGGCGCCTTGCAAAGCGCGATCTTCAACAGCGCCAATTTTTCCAGCATTGCAACAGACGCGAAGGGCGTGATCCAGATTTTCAACGTTGGCGCGGAGCGCATGCTCGGCTACACCGCGCTCGAGGTGATGAACAAGATCACGCCGGCCGACATTTCCGACCCACAGGAAGTGATTGCACGGGCCGAAGCCTTGAGCCTTGAGATTGGCACCCCGATCACACCGGGCTTCGAGGCCCTGGTGTTCAAGGCCTCGCGCGGCATTGAAGACATTTACGAGCTGACCTACATCCGCAAGGACGGCAGCCGCTTCCCGGCGGTGGTGTCGGTGACGGCGCTGCGCGACGACCAGGACGCCATCATCGGCTATCTGCTGATCGGCACCGACAACACGGCGCGCAAGCAGGCCGAAGAGGCGCTGCTCAAGGCCGGTGCATTGCAGAGTGCGATTTTCAACAGTGCGAATTTTTCGAGCATTGCCACCGATGCCAAGGGCGTGATCCAGATTTTCAACGTCGGCGCCGAGCGCATGTTGGGCTACACCGCGCTCGAGGTGATGAACAAGATCACCCCAGCCGACATCTCTGATCCACAGGAGGTGATCGCGCGCGCCAAAGCGCTGAGCGTCGAGTTGGCGACGCCGATCACACCGGGCTTCGAAGCCCTGGTGTTCAAGGCCTCGCGCGGCATCGAGGACATTTACGAGCTGACCTACATCCGCAAGGACGGCAGCCGCTTCCCGGCGGTGGTGTCGGTCACCGCGCTGCGCGACGCACAAAACGCCATCATCGGCTACCTGCTGATCGGCACCGACAACACGGCGCGCAAGCAGGCTGAAGAAGCCTTGCTTAAAGCCGGCGCCCTGCAAAGCGCGATCTTCAACAGCGCGAACTTTTCAAGTATCGCCACAGACGCAAATGGCGTGATCCAGATTTTCAACGTCGGCGCAGAGCGCATGTTGGGTTACACCGCGGCCGAAGTGATGAACAAGATCACGCCGGCCGATATTTCCGATCCGCAGGAGGTGATTGCACGCGCCAAGGCGCTGAGCGTCGAGCTGGCGACGCCGATCACGCCGGGCTTCGAAGCCCTGGTGTTCAAGGCCTCGCGCGGCATTGAGGACATTTACGAGCTGACCTACATCCGCAAGGACGGCAGCCGCTTTCCGGCGGTGGTGTCGGTCACGGCGCTGCGCGACGCGCAGAACGCCATCATCGGCTACCTCTTGATCGGTACCGACAACACCGCGCGCAAGCAGGTCGAGGCCGAGCAGAAGAAGCTCGACCAGCGCCTGCGCGACCAGCAGTTCTACACGCGCTCGCTGATCGAATCGAACATCGACGCGCTGATGACGACCGACCCGGCCGGCATCATCACCGACGTCAACAAGCAAATGGAAGCGCTTACCGGGTGTACCCGCGACGAGTTGATCGGCGCGCCGTTCAAGGACTACTTCACCGACCCGGAGCGGGCCGAGGCGGCGATCAAGCGGGTGCTCTCTGAAAACAAGGTCACCAATTACGAACTCACCGCGCGCGCGCGCGACGGCAAGGAGACCGTGGTGTCCTACAACGCCACCACCTTCTACGACCGGGTGCGGACCCTGCAGGGCGTATTCGCCGCTGCGCGCGACGTGACCGAGCGCAAACGCCTGGACCAGGTGCTGCAGGACAAGAATGCCGAGTTGGAGACTGCGATTGCTGCGGCCGACAACGCGAATCGCGCAAAATCCGATTTTCTTTCCAGCATGAGCCACGAATTGCGCACCCCGCTCAATGCGATCCTCGGTTTTGCCCAGTTGATGGAAACCGGCGATCCGCCGCCCACACCAGCCCAGAAGCGCGGCACCGACCAGATCCTCCAGGCCGGCTGGTACCTGCTCGAATTGATCAACGAAATCCTCGATCTGGCGCTGATCGAGTCGGGCAAATTGTCGCTGTCGCTTGAGCCGGTCTCGCTGGTTGAAGTGATGCGGGAGTGCCAGGCCATGATTGGGCCGCAGGCGCAAAAGCGCGGCATTGCCATGACATTTCCGCGCTTCGACATCCCCTACTTCGTCAATGCCGACCGCACCCGGGTCAAACAGGTGTTCATCAACCTGTTGTCGAACGCGATCAAATACAACAACGTGGATGGTGCGCTGGTGGTGCAGTGGAGCGTCGTCACAGACGGACGGATCCGCATTTGCATCGAGGACACCGGCGAGGGCTTGCCGCCGGAGAAGCTCGCGCAACTGTTCCAGCCGTTCAACCGCCTCGGCAAGGAGGCCGGCGAGGAGGAGGGCACCGGCATCGGCCTGGTGGTGAGCAAGCGCCTGGTCGAACTGACCGGCGGCACCATCGGCGTCGAGAGCACGGTCGGCAAGGGCAGTGTGTTCTGGATCGAAATGAATCTGAGCGATGCTCCGCAGGCGCTCGCAGGCGCGGCTCTCGCCCCAGCCGCTGCCATGGCGCCGGCCCCAGCCGCCGCGCACCTGCGCACCCTGCTCTACGTCGAAGACAACCCGGCCAACCTGATGCTGGTTGAAGACCTGATCGCGCGGCGGCGCGACCTGCGCCTGCTGACCGCGACCGACGGCTACCGCGGCATCGAGATTGCGCGCGCCGCGCGGCCCGACGTGATCCTGATGGACATCAACCTGCCCGGCATCAGCGGCATCAATGCGCTGGCCATCCTGATGGAGGACCCGGCCACCGCGCACATCCCGGTGATCGCGCTCAGTGCCAACGCCATGCCGCGCGATATCGAGAAAGGGCTGGAGGCCGGATTCATCCGCTATCTGACCAAACCGATCAAGGTCAAAGAGTTCATGGACACCCTCGACGTCGCATTGAAGATGTCGGCATCTGACTTATTCGTAAAGGAGGAACCAGCATGAAAATTTTGGAATCCGGCATTCTCAACGCCAGCGTGCTGATCGTCGACGACCAGGAGAGCAACATCGAGCTGCTCACGCAGTTGCTGGCCGAGGCTGGCTACACCCAGGTGACTTCCACCATGAATCCACTCGAGGTCTGCGCGCTGCATCGCAAAAACCGCTACGACCTGATCCTGCTCGACCTGCAGATGCCCGTCATGGACGGCTTTCAGGTGATGGAAGGCCTCAAGACCAACGATGCCGACAGCTACCTGCCAGTGCTGGTGATCACCGCCCAGCCCGGCCACAAGCTGCGCGCCCTGCAGGCCGGCGCGAAAGACTTCATCAGCAAGCCGTTCGACCTGATCGAGGCGAAGACGCGCATCCACAACATGCTCGAAGTGCGGCTGCTGTACAAACAACTCGAGGACGTCAACAAGGTGCTCGAACAGAAGGTGCAGGAGCGCACCGCTGAACTGCGCGAGAGCGAAGCGCGCTATCGCAGCCTGACCGAACTGGCCTCGGACTGGTATTGGGAGCAGGACGAGCATGGCGTCTTTTCCAAGGTGTCCGGCCCGGTGCTCGAGATGCTCGGCATCCGCGTCGCCACGCTGGCAGACAAGGCGGGCGCCGCGCAGGCGGCCGGCTGGAATGAGGTGGAGCGGGCGTCGCTGCAGGCCACCATTGCCGCGCGCCAGCCGTTCCTCGATTTCATCTTCCACCGCGCCAAAGCCGACGGCTCGCAGCACCGCTTCCGGGTGAGCGGTGAGCCGATGTTCAACCAGGCCAGCCGCTTCATCGGTTACCGCGGCATCGGTGTCGAAATCGCGGCGCAGCACTAACGCACCGGGATGCGAGGAGCAGCCATGCCACCACTACACAATCCAAGCCAAAACCCGAGTCAAAACCATCTGCTCGCAGCATTGCCGGCAGCTGAATTCGAGCCGCTGAACGCACATTTGGAACTGGTGCCACTGCGGCTTGGCGACATGCTCTACGAACCGGGCGAGCAGTTGACGCACGCGTACTTCCCCACCACCGCCATCATCTCGCTGCATTACGTCACCGAATCGGGTGCCTCGTCTGAGTCGGCCGGTGTCGGCAATGAAGGCGTGGTCGGCATCTCGCTGTTCATGGGCGGCAATACCACCTCCAGCTCGGCGGTGGTGCAAACGGCAGGCCACGCCTACCGCATCGAGCGGCGCTTTCTGAAGCAGGAGTTCGACCGCGCCGGCTTGTTTCAGCGCCTGCTGTTGCGCTATACGCAGGCCCTGATGACCCACATGAGCCAGACCGCCGTCTGCAACCGCCACCATTCGGTGGAGCAGCAGTTGTGCCGCTGGCTGTTGCTGACGCTCGACCGACTGCCGGCCAATGAACTGGTGATGACGCAGGAACTGGTCGCCAGCATGCTCGGGGTGCGCCGTGAAGGGATTACCGAAGCGGCCGGCAATTTGCAACGCGCGGGAATCATCAGCTACCGCCGCGGCCATATTTCGGTGCTGAACCGGGACGGCCTCGAATCGCGCGTGTGTGAGTGCTACGACGTCGTCAAAAAGGAATTGCACCGGCTGCTGTCCGATGTGAAGTACCGCCAGGACGACGCGCCTGCCGCAGCGCAGCCGGTGCAGGTCACCCGCACCGGCAAGCAGGGGTATGACGAACAGCGGCGATGACACCAGGGCGGGCCCGGTGCACGGCACCCGCATCGAGTCCGACAGCTTCGGCGCCATCGAGGTCCCCGCAAGCGCCTTGTGGGGCGCGCAGACCGCGCGCAGCCTGCACTTTTTCGCCATTGGCGCGCAGCGCATGCCGCTCGAAGTGATCCATGCGCTCGCCTGGGTCAAGTGGGCTGCGGCCCTGGTCAATCGTGACCTCGGCCTGCTCGAGGCCACCAGTGCCGATGCCATCGCCACTGCGGCACGGCAAGTTGCCGAGGGGTACTTCGACGGCCAGTTTCCGCTCTCGGTATGGCAGACCGGCTCGGGCACGCAGAGCAACATGAATGTCAACGAAGTGGTGGCGCGGCTCGCTGCTGCTGCGCTCAATGGGCCGGCCAATGACCTGCCTGAGGACCTGCCTGAGGACCTGCCCGAGCCTGCCGCTGCGGCAGTGGTGCGCCAGATCCACCCGAATGACGACGTCAACCGCGGGCAATCGTCGAACGACGTGTTCCCGACGGCGATGCATATCGCGGTGGCCCTGCAGGCGCAGGACGTGCTGTTGCCGGCGCTGTTTGAATTGCGCACGGCGCTGGCCAGCAAAGTGGACGAGTTCAAGGCGGTGGTCAAGGTCGGGCGCACCCATCTGCAGGATGCGACGCCGGTGACGCTGGGCCAGGAGTTCGGTGGCTACGAGGCGCAACTCGGCCTGTGCCAGACGGCCCTGATCCATGCGCTGGCGGCGGTGCACACGCTGGCGATCGGCGGCACCGCGGTGGGCAACGGCATGAACACGCACCCGCTGTTCGGCGCCGGTGTGGCTGACCTTTTGGCGCGCCAGCTCAAGCTGCCGCTGACCCAGGCCGCCAACCTGTTCGCGGCGATGGCCGGCCACGAAGCGCTGGTGGCCTTCCACGCGGCGCTGCGCATGCTGGCGATTGCACTGACCAAGATCGCCAACGACATCCGCCTGATGGGCAGCGGGCCGCGCGCGGGCTTGGGCGAGTTGCACCTGCCGGAGAATGAACCGGGCAGCTCGATCATGCCCGGCAAGGTGAACCCGACCCAGGTCGAGGCGCTTACCATGGTGTGCGCGCAGGTGATGGGGCACGATGCGGCGATCGGCTTTGCCGCCAGCCAGGGCCAGTTTGAACTCAACGTCTACAAACCGCTGATCGCGCTCGACACCCTCGACAGTGCGCGCCTGCTGGCCGATGCGATGCGCAGCTTCACCCGTCATTGCGTGGCCGGCATTGGCGTCGATGCGGCGCGCGTGGCGGCGCTGTTGCAAGCTTCGCTGATGCTGGTCACCGCGCTGGCGCCGCACATCGGCTACGAACGCGCGGCGCACATTGCCAAGGCCGCGCATGCCCAAGGCATCTCGCTGCGCGACGCAGCGTTGGCAAATGGCGCCGTCAGTGCGGAACAGTTCGAT
>JANNCZ010000745.1:0-1724 GCA_031387185.1 Burkholderiales bacterium | reverse complement strand
GCAGGCTACCTGCTGACGCGCGAGACGATGACGTATTTTCACGATCACTACATGGGCGGGGCAACGCAGGATGGCGACTGGCGCGCCTCACCACTGCTGGCCGCCAGCCTCGCCGCGTTGCCGCCGGCCCTCGTCATCACTGCCGGTTTTGACCCGTTGCGTGATGAAGGCATGCAGTACGCGGCGCGCCTCACCGAGTCGGGCAGCCGCGCGGTGCAGGTGTGCTTTGAGCGCCAGATTCATGGCTTCATCACCATGGGCCGGGTGCTTGATGATGCCAATACCGCGGTGAACCTGTGCGCAGTGGAATTGGCGCGGGCGCTGCACGGGGGATAATCCGGCTTGGGGTGCGCGCGGGTCTGGTTGCCGCGACGGCCTGACGTGCAATGACTTTTTATTTTCAGGATGGAAAAAATTGAAAACAGCGCTTGAAGGCATTCGCGTCCTCGACCTGTCACACGCCCTGGCCGGGCCCTACTGCTCGACCATGCTGGCCGACTACGGCGCCGAGGTGATCAAGATCGAAACGCCCGGCACCGGCGACATGTCGCGGGCCTGGGGCGCGCCGATGGCGGGCGGTGAGACCGCCTATTTCGTGAGCCTGCATCGCAACAAACGTGGCATGGTGCTTGACCTCAAGCATGCGGAAGGTCGCGAAACGTTTTTGCGCATGGCCGAAAAAGCCGATGTGGTGCTGGAAAATTTTCGCATCGGTGTGCTCAAGCGCTTGGGTCTTGGCTATGACGAGGTGAAGGCGCGCAACCCGGGCATCGTCTATTGCTCGATCTCCGGCTTCGGGCAAGACGGCCCCTACCGTGACCGCGCCGCGCTGGATCTGATCGTGCAGGCCGAGAGCGGCATGATCAGCGTGACCGGTGACGAAGGCAGCCACGGCGCGCGCTGCGGCGTGTCGATTGCCGACATGGGGGCCGGCATGAATGCCGCCTACGGCATCATGCTGGCGCTGCGGGTGAAGGAGAAGACCGGCGCCGGCCAGTTCATCGACATCTCGATGCTCGAAGGTCAGTTGTCCCTGCTCTCGACCATGCTCGGCAATTATTTGTCGGATGGCGTCAAACCCGCACCGATGGGCACCGCCTACAAGGCGCTGTTGCCGTATCAAACCTTTCGCACCAAGACACGCGACCTCGCGCTTGCGGTCGGCAGCGAAAAGCTGTGGCGCCAGTTTTGCCCGCTGATGGGCCTGCCGGCGCTGGCAACCGATGCCCGCTACAGCAGCAACCGGCTGCGCGATGTCAACCGCGCCGCGCTGATCGCCACTTTGCAAACCGTGTTTCTCACCCGCAGCTACGAGGACTGGGAGGCGCTGTTCCTCAAGCATGGCGTGCCGGTCGGCGCGATCAACGACCTCGCTGAAGTGGTCAATCATCCGCAGGTGAAAGCGCGTGGCGTGTTTGTCGAGACCAATCATCCGGTCGCGGGCAAAGTGCCGGTGGTGGGGCCGGCGATTCGCCTCTCATCCACGCCCGGCAGCGTGCGCACCGCATCGCCGACGTTGGGGCAGCATACGGATGAAATACTGCGCGACGTACTCGGCCTGAGCGGCGACGCGATTGCCGCCATGCGCCGCGCTGGTGTGATGGGGGCCGTGCCGGCACCCTGATGCTGCGAGCAAGCATGAATGCTTGCTTTCAGTGCGGCACTTGCTGCATTTTCTGCATGTATTTTTGAGGAGAACTGCCATGAGCTTGTCGCAAGTGCAA
>JANNCZ010000111.1:0-4947 GCA_031387185.1 Burkholderiales bacterium | reverse complement strand
CTGTTCACCGATGACGTGCGCTACTGGATGCCGATCATCACCAACCGCACCGGGCGCGACCTCGGCAAGGAGCGCACCGCGTTCGGTGAACTGGCGCACTTCGAGGAAAACAAAACCAGTCTGACCAATCGCGTGCGCCGCCTCGATACCGGCATGGCCTGGGCCGAAACGCCGCCATCGCGGGTGCGCCACCTCGTCACCAATGTCGAAGTGATGGCGCGCCTGAATGACACCGAGATCAGCGTGCGTTCCAATTTTTTGATCTACCGCTCGCATTTGGAATACGACTGCGAGGTGTTTGCCGGCATGCGCGACGATGTGCTGCGCCGCGTGGGCTCAGGCGCGGATGCAGGCTCGGGCAGCGATGCAGGCTGGCAGATTGCCAAGCGCACCATCATTCTCGACCAGTCGGTCGTCACGCAAAAAAATCTGGGCATCTTCTTTTGATGATCGCCGCAGGCACACATGACCAAGCCCTGGCGCTCTGGATGCGCCTTGACGGGCGAAGTGCCATCGTAACGGGCGCGGGCGCAGGCATCGGCTGCGCCATTGCCCACATGCTGGCCTCCCAGGGTGCCAGAGTGGCGCTGCTCGACCGCGACGCTGCCGCAGCCGCACGCGAGGCGGCGGCGATAGCGGCCAGCGGCGGTGCGGCGCGCGCTTGTGCATGTGACATTGCCAACGAAGCAGAGGTCATTCGCGCCGTGGCCGACGCGAGGGCGGCACACGGAGGCATCGACGTCGTGGTCAACGGCGCGGGCATTGCCTCCAGCCCTGGCATGCCGTTCACCAACAACACCGAATCCGATTGGGACCGCACCCTCGCCGTCAACGTGAAGGGTGCGTTCTTTGTCTGCAAGGCAGCCGCTGAAGCGTTGCAGCAATCGAAGCATGGCCGCATCGTCAATATCTCTTCGATCACCGGCGTGATCTCGGCGGCCCACATGCCGCCCTATAGCGTCTCGAAAGCAGCACTGATCTCGTTTACCAAGGTGCTGGCGCGCGACCTTGCCGCACAAGGGATCACTGCCAATGCCATCTGCCCCGGCTTTGTCTGGACGCCGCTTTGGGAAAAACTGGGCGCGGTCATGGCACAGGCGGGCGTGGCGAATCGAAGCGCCGAGAGTGGCTCTGGGAGCGGCTCTCATGGCAGCAGTGGCGCCAGGACCATAGGCAGCAACGCGCAGGAGGTGTTTGCCGCACGCATCAAACAGCACGTGCCGATGGGGCGCCCGCAGAGTGCCGAAGAAGTTGCCGCGCTCACCGCCTTCCTGTGTTCGGATGCTGCCGCCAATATCACCGGGCAGGTAATCGGTGTCGATGGCGGCGTCACGATATGACGCGCGCAGATGACACCGGCGTGCTCCACCTGCATGGGCATCCGCGCGCCGCCGAATGGGTGCGCGCGGAGTTGCGGGCATGAACGCCGCTGTGGCCGCAGGATCTGCCGTGACCCCGGCGGTGGGGACACCGGCGCTTGCTGCGGGTGGCCGCGTCCCCGTAATTTCGGCGCTTGCAGCCTGCTCAGGCAGTCGCGCGCGCCGCTGTCAGCGCGCCATCGACCCGGATGTTTTCCCCGGCAATCCAGACCGAAGCGGGCGAGCACAGAAAGGTGACCACCGGGGCAATGTCACTGGGCAAGCCCGGCCGCCCCATCAGTTCAATCGCCTTGGCAACTTTGTCGCGCCCGAGGCTGTTGCGGAAGTCTTCAAGAATGGCGGTATCGACCGGGCCGGGGCTGACGCAATTCATGCGCACGCCGTGCTCGCGGTGCATGGCACCGGCACGCACCATGGTCCAGACGATCACGGCCTCCTTCGAGTATTGATACACGGTCTCGTCCGGTGGCGGCTGTTGCGCGAGCCACGCTGCGCCTGCGGCGAAGCTGGCCGTCTGTGCCAGCGCGCGATGCGCGGAGAAGCGCTCAGGCCATTGGTTTCCGGCCACCGAGGCCAGATTGACAATCGCCGAGCCTGCGGGCATGCGCGGCAGCAGCGCTTCGGTCAGATGGCGCAGGCCGAGGTAATTGATGCGCATGGTCTTGTCTGCACCGAGGTTTCCGGGAATGCCGGCGATGTTGCATAAGCCGTCGATCTTCGCTGGCAAGGCACACAGCACAGCATCGATGCTGGCGGCAGCGCCCATGTCCACGCGATGGAAGGGCAAGGCCGCAAGCCTCGGCTGCGCCGGCGCGCGCAGATCGAGCACGATCACATCGGCACCGGCATCAAGCAGTGCTTGCGCCGAAGCCGCGCCGATGCCCGACGCTGCCCCCGTGACCACAATGGTCTTGCCGTGCAATGTTTCACTCATCGTTCGCTTCCCTTTCTTCGTTGTGCTGGAGCGCGGCGACGCGTTCGACGCCGCGCCGGAATTGCGCTGTCAATTTCATCAGCGCTGCATAGTCGGCAGCGGTCATTTCCTGCCGGTACGCCTCAAACAATTGCCGGATCAGTTCTACGCTCTTGGCCAGCAGCACTCTGCCGCGCGCAGTCAGCCTGACCGGGTTGGTGCGCGTGTCAGCGCTGGCGGCCACACGCATGAGCAAACCCTTTTGTTCGAGGCGCATCAGCAATTTGCCGATGGTCGAGCGCTCGATCACGGCGCGCTCGGCGAGCTCCGTCACGCCCGCGACGCCCATTTCGTCGATGATGGCCAGCATGCGCCACTCACGGTGGTGCAAGCCGTGCGGGGCGAGCACGTGGGTGGCATTGCGCTGGTGCTGGCGCTCGATGCGTGCGAAATGCGCCATCGGCCACTCGGAGACGCGAAACACCGGGCCGGCAGCAAGTTCTTTGCGTTTACGCGCAGGGACAGCGGCAGTCATGGCGGGGAGCGGCACGGCTTGAACGGGCGATGTGGAGCAAGGGAAATCAGGCAGGGCTTGAAATTACGGGAATATTCCCGCATACTGCCGCACGGCACTGCCGGTGTCAAGCGGCAATTACCCCGCACCGGGCGCAACTCAAGGGCAACTCGGGCGCACCCCGGGCACACCCCGGAGCGCATATTGGCCGCGTGTCAGAGTGGCGGAATGCCCATGAGCAACTGGCTGAAGGAGACTTAAGGTGTTTGTCCGCAACGCATGGTATGTGGCCGCCCACGCGACCGAGATCACCGGCACGGCACTGCTGGCGCGCACCTTTCTCAACGATGCCGTCGTGCTGTACCGCGACGGCACCGGCGCGCCCGTGGCGCTGGCCGACCGCTGCTGCCACCGTTTTGCCCCGCTCTCAATGGGCGATCTTGAGCCGGGCGGCCTGCGTTGCCGCTACCACGGCATGAAATTCGACAGCAGCGGGCAATGCATCGAGATTCCCGGCCAGAGCGACATCCCAAAAGGCATGTGTGTGCGCAGCTACCCGGTGGTCGAGCGGCATGGCCTGGTCTGGATCTGGATGGGAGAGGCAGCGCGCGCCGATGCCGCACGCATCGTCGATTGTCACTGGAATACCGACCCCGCCTGGGCTGCTGCGCGGGGGTATTTGCACTATCAGGCCAACTATCAGCTCATCGCCGACAACCTGCTCGACTTTGCGCATCTCACCTTTGTTCACCGCACCACGCTGGCGAACAAGAACTTTCCGGGCGCCCAGCCGGAGGTGAAGCCGTTCGACGGCGGCGTGCGCCTGCGCCGTGTGATCCGCGACACCCCGGCCTCACCCCTGCACGCCGCTGCCGGGCGGTTTACCGGCCGGGTTGATTTCTGGAACGAACAGGTGTGGTGGCTGCCCAGCGTGTTCGAGAACTGGGCCGGTTCGGCGCCGCCCGGTGGCGAAGTGCCCTCGGCCGCTCGCGAGGATGCCTTGCACTTGCGGCATTTCTCGCTGCTCACGCCGGAGACGGCGCGCACCACGCATTACTTCTGGATTCAGCCCTGCCACTTTCCGCACGGTGACAGGAGCGCCATCGATCTGGTGCAAAAGGGCATCGAGACCGCCTTCGCCGAAGACCGCTGGATCATCGAGGCGCAGCAAAAGAACATCGACGCCGACCCGGCCGCGCGCATGCGCGGCACCCGCGGCGACTTCGCCCTCAATCAGGTGCGCTTCATGTTGCAGCGGCTGGTCAAGGCGGAGCAGGCCGAGACCGTGGCCGCAGCCGCGCTGCACGAACCCACACCAGGGGTTGAGCACCATGCTTGACCGCGTCGCCACCGATGATGGCGCGGTGCTGGTCGAGCGCGCCACCCAGATCGCCGCGCGCCTGACCGCACGCGGCGCGGCGGCCGAGGCCGCAGGCCGCTTGCCCGAGGAGACGATTGCCGAGGTGATCGACGCCGGCCTGATGCGCGCAGCCGTGCCGCGGCGCTTCGGCGGGCTGGAGGTGGAGTATCGCCACATCCCGCAGATTCAGCGCGCGCTCGGGCGCGGCTGTCTCGCCACCGCCTGGACCATCGGCATACTGATTCAGCACAACTTCCAGGTCGGGCTCTATTCCGAAGAATTGCAGCAGGAAGTCTGGGCCGACGGGCCGGACACGTTTGTCCCCGGCTACATCGTGCCGGGCGGCACGGCCAAACGCGTCGATGGCGGCTACCGGCTCAGCGGCCACTGGCGCTTTGGCAGCGGCTTCCCGCACGGCCAATGGATCGTGCTCTCGGCGCATGAAGTGGTAAACGGCGAGAAGGGCACGCTGCTGCGCATCGCGGTGCCGGTCAAGGACGCAAAGGCCATCAACAACTGGCAGGTGTCTGGCCTCGCCGGTACCGGTACCTGGGATTGTTCGATAGACGATGTCTTCGTGCCGGCCCATCGCGTCATGCCTGCCGCCGGCATGCAGGATGGCACCGCGCCAGGCATTGCCGTCAATCGCGGCCCGCTGTGGCGCATTGCGCTGATTCCGTTCTACTACCCGAACATGTCGGCCATGATGCTGGGAGCGGCCGAGGGTGTGGCCGCGCTGGTGCGCGAGCAAAGCGCTAAGCGAGTCTTTGCCTATGGCGGC
>JANNCZ010000108.1:0-15005 GCA_031387185.1 Burkholderiales bacterium | reverse complement strand
TCCATCAGGGACAGAGCCTTCGAGCTCAACCATAGTCCGAATGTATGGCTGCAATCTCCACCTGCTTACCCACCACCGCTTGATCCAGCAAATTCGAAAAATCAAACCTTGCTAAATTGGGGTGACCATGTATGGGAGCGGGTTTCAGAGGAGGCCTTGAAATCGAATCGACGATCGCGTTCACCACGCGGTCCAGCGAGCACTCGAGGGTGGGCGCACCGGCGCGCGCTGCGGCTTGCAGGGCTTGGTGTACTTTTTGGGTTAGTAGTGGTCCGATCATTCCCTGAATGCTACGACGAATGCCCGCAACGCCCGCACTATCCATCCTCCCTGTTGCGGTAATGCGGTGCGTGTCGATAGTCAGGTTTCCAGCAGGCCTCGGTGGAGAACCGCAAGCAGTTTGCGCGCCTTGTCCGGATCGGCCGGTCGCATCGCGTTCGCGAGTGTGCCGGGGCTCTCCTCGTCCGTCTCGGCGGCGAGGATGACCCTGATGCGCTCCACGCCACGCCGGTCGAGCAAGGCGCGCATATCGCGACCGAGCATGCGCGCTCCGGCGTCCTCGTAGTCGAAGCTCTCTTCTGCCGTCCAATCGGCGAACTCAATCCACAATCGATCCGCATTGCCCAGCGCGAGATACTCCCCGACGATCAGCATCAAATCGTGCGCATCCTTGAGCGGCACATTGAAATGCCGGTCTATCCATGTCACCAGTTTGAGTATTGCAAGCCCTGGCAGGGAAATCAGTTTTGCCGGCACATTGCCGGGCAGGTTGATATTGTGGGCTGCGGCTTGCGCTTCCTGAAATCCGAACACATCCATGACGAATTCGCCGCGGGGCGGCCAGGCAATGCGGCGCTCGGCGGACTCCACGCCCGAGAATGGCACTAGATCGACCGCCAACCCGCTGGCGTGCCGTAGTGCATGCAAAGCCGCAGGCCGCCCGCTGAATTGCCCCGAGGTAATCAGTCCTTCACGCAGGACGTGAAACGCGGACCAGTTCGGCACCGCCACCGCAAGGTCGATGTCTTCGGTGACGCGCTCTGGATCCTTGCCGAAGCGGTAACGAACGTGCAGGTCGCGCGCGAACGCGCCGACGATCAACAGCGACACGTCCATCGGCAGCGCCACCGCCGAAACCGCGGCGATGGCCTGTGCTTCGACGGCGAGTTCAGTGCGCCGGGAAAAGTCGAGCGAGATGGGTTTCATACACGAGTTCCGCAGTGGCGATGCAGCGCCCGTCACCCGTCGCCAGTAAATCGGCGTACACCAGGGCAGGCGGCACGATGTCCGCCGGCACACCTTCCGGGTGCTTCAGGGTCTTGCCCCAAAAGCGCCTGCGCAGTTCCACGCAGTGCGTGCCGCCGCCGGGTTGGGGCGTGCGCATTTTGCGCCGCGCCATCCAGATGCCCGGAATCTTGTCTCCATACACCGTCAATTCACCCGGACGCAGGTACTCAGTCAACAAGGCGCCACCCGCCTCGCCGCCCCATTGCATGTCGTGCTCACCGGGGTTCCACTCCTTCCAGTTGTCGAATGGGTCGGGCAACACCACGCGGATCAGTGTTTTCGGACGCAAGGTGCGTGCGTAGGCGATTGCCCAGTTGTCCAATAGCCTGCGGTTGGGATGAAAACGGCGGCGGCGACGCCCCGCCGTCGCCAGATAACCCTGCTTTTGCAGGTCTGCGAGAACGGCCGGCACCACGCCGAGGGCCACGTTGGCGGCAGTGGCGATGGCACGCTGCGGTGCTTCCGCCAACGCCGGATCACAGATCAGTGCGAACAACACCTTCAGCCCCGCAGCGGTAAAGGCCTTGCCCTCGTCGCGCAGGGCTTTGGGCTTCTGTTCCGGTTTGCGCCCGGTCACCATCACCAGCATGCCGGGGCCGGTGAGGTAGGCGTTGCCTGCGGTGTCGGCAAAAGCCTGATCAAGCGCGTGCAGACGCTCCGCCATCGGCGGCGTGATGTGACCCACGACCAGCAGCGGCTGGCGCCCGGTACGGATGGCGGTTTGGCGCAAACGCGCCACCACCGCGCCCAAGGTGGCGTTGGGGAGCGTGCGCTTGACCTCCACAACATAGTCGACGTGTTGCTTGTCTTTTTCCAAGCGCAACCAGGCATCCGCTCCCGTATCGCGCACGGGGCGGTTTTGCTGCCGCACCTTGATTCCGAAGGGTTCAAGGGCGGCGATGGTGCGGTCGAGGATGGCGGCTTCGTTCATTTTTTACTACTACGTTCATATTTTGTGAACGTGCAGAAATTATGAACCAAACCGGTGATTCGTTCAATAAATATGTTTGTTCACGAAATATGAACGTTGTAAAAAAGAGAACACTCGGAGAAAACCAGGTTTTTCAACAACGCATCGACCTGAAACCCTTGGTGGATGCGCTTCCCAGCGCAGCATGCCACGTAAACCCGCTCCCACAGCGCCTCTTCAGCCGCCTACCCCATCCAATTTTCTGTTCGGCGCTCCACCCGATACGCTCCCAATGCCTGCTCCAAAGCCCCGCGCACATGCCGCGCAGCAAACTGCCACAGGCTAATCGACAATCGCCTGATTGACAATCGCATTCACCACATACCGGTAGTGCCAGCGGATCGGCCCGGGCGTTTGCGCCATGAAGACCACCACCAGTTGCTCTTTCGGGTCGGCCCACCAGTTGGTCCCATAGGCGCCGGGCCAGGAAAAACTGCCGACCGATCCCGCTGTGCGCACGATGCCGGATGTGGTCTGCACCGCCAGCCCCAAGCCGAAGCCCATGTCGGCGCGCGTCGGGTCGGCGTTGCCGATCAAGCCTCGACAAGCAGCATTGTGAAGTGCATGCAGATTGGCAATTTGTGGTTTAAATCCGCAAGCCAGGTCGAGCATTGGCAATACGCTGACGCGCTAAACCGGCATATTCTTCGGACAACTCCACGCCGACAAATCGTCTACCCTGTTCTACGGCAACTTGGCCGACCGTACCTGACCCAAGAAATGGATCGAGCACCAGTGAACCAGCCGGCGTTCCGGCAAGCATGCAGATCCGAACCAGTTCGGTCGGAAATACCGCGAAGTGATTACCGGGAAATCCCTCGGTGTTGATTGCCCAAACCGACCGGCGATTTTTCATTGCGCTGCCATCTGCAACGCGTTCCCGAATTGCCTCGTGCTCGTAAAAGTATTTCTCCGATTTGGAGAATAGAAAAACATATTCGTGTGAGCGAGTCGGTCTGTCTTTTACACTTTCCGGTTGGCAGTTCGGTTTATGCCAAATGATGTCTGAACGTAGATACCAGCCATCGGCTTGAAGTGCCAATGCGAGGCGCCAAGGGATTCCTATCAAGTCTTTAGGTTTCAAACCCTCGGGCGTCGGCGGGCGATAGCTCATCGCACGCCCCTTATTTTTAGCATCGGCATCTCGCCAAGTCCTGCCACCGCTGGTGAAACTGTCGCCGAGATTTAGCCACAGAGTGCGTTGTCACGCAGCACCCTTCTCACTTCCCGGAATATCGCCACCAAGTCAGACAAGAATGCATCAATGGTGTTCTCAGCGCCAATTTGACCTTCAATGCCGTAGTCGCGCAGACCCCAATACGGGGGAGACGTAATGCATGTTTGGACGATTTTCTCAGGAAGGGTTGCCAGCACCTTTCGAGAGTCACCGACGATTATTTCACCAGAAAGCTCTTCACAATCCGACGTTGCCGGCACCGGTAATTCGTCCAACTTCGCGTTCGTGATCGCAAACCCACGCCGCTCGAATGATTCAATCTCTTTACGCATATCCATATGATAAATGAGACTCTGTTGACAATCCGTTTAGGAGGCTGTACGAATTATCAGTGTAGCGCAAATATTTTGATATTGAAAGCGTATTCGCAGTCATCGAGACAAAATAGGGAGTAGAACGGGTTGAAATACCTGTTTTCGATAGCTGGCATGGTAGCACGCGCCTTTGTTGGTTTCGGCTGAAATCGATCTACCCATCGGTCTGAAACCGTTGGTGGGAGAGACTTTACGTGGCATACCGCCATAAACCCGTTGGTGGGAGCGGGTTTCAGAGGTAGCCCTGCAAGTTAATCGACGATCGCCTGATTGACGATGGCGTTCACCACGTAGCGGTAGCGCCAGCGGATCGGCCCGGGCGTTTGCGCCATGAAGACCACCACCAGTTGCTCTTTCGGATCTGCCCACCAGTTGGTCCCATAGGCGCACGGGTCGTGAGTGACCGCACCATCGAAGAGATCGCGCAGGAGATGCAGTCGATTGATCCGCCCGCGTTTCCCGCCATTGACCGTATCGATATCGGCCATCAACGCGAGGTGCTGGCGGTCAGCGTTGCCACGGGGCAAAGCGGCCCTTACAGTTATCGCGGACAGGCGTATCGGCGCGTTGGCAATACCAGCCCGGCCCTGTCGCGCGACGAATACAACCGCATGCTGCTGGAGCGTTTGCATGGCGAGCACCGCTGGGAGAATGAGGCGGCGGCGGGCTGGGGCATTGCCGATCTGGATGTGACGGAATTGGTGCGCACGATGGAGGAGGCGATCCGGCGCGGGGGCGGTGCATGTGGCGCGGGTGCTCATTGCCGCGCTCGCAGAGGACTGTTGATCCACCCCCCCTCCGCTTCGAGATTCAAGAGTTCAAAAATAAATTGGATGGACAGCCATGTGACTTTTATGTGTGCGCAACTGATTTGAGATGCTCGACGACGTGATGTACCGACGTATACGGATTGAATTCGTTGTCTTTCGCATTGCCTTCCACCCAAGTCGCGTTTGCGACTGCAGCGTCGAGTTTCGGCATCAGTGATTTGACAACCGCCGCGTCTGCCTTTGTATAGCCCGGCAAGTGAGGGCTGCGAATACGCTGGACTACCTGATCGCAATCGGCAAATGGCGCGTCGGTCTGTGCGAAATGAAGTAACACCCAGACTTCGAAGCATGGAATGGAGATGGCCTCTTTTATCGGCAGTGGCGCGCGCTTTCGCGTTGCATGGGCTTTGATTTTCTGGCGGGCACGCGCATAACTTTCGTGGCCGTCTCGATCGAAGACGCAGAATATGTGGTCGTAGCCGCCTTTTTCGTTTGCCTTGTTGATCGCGCAGTCAACGACGCTGATGGGTGCCGGGCCGATGTTGTTGGCCGGGAGCACTACCTCGGCCGTGGTCAATTCGAATTTTTGCCGTACTGCATCCAGGTAAAGCTGCTCGGTTTCCCCTTCGCACACGATGAGCGTGATGGAGCGTGGCGGTTTTTTGCCTGGTGCGCGGCGTAACGACGCTGTGTTGCGAAGAGTTGATATGGGAGCACGGCGCGCCATCCGTTAAAACTCCAATGCACCGATGAACGGAATGGCGCCATAACGCCCTTTCAAATAGCCGCGTTCGAGCGCTTCGTCCTTGCGCGGCGAGTACTCGAGTAGCGGATACAGGTGCGTCGATTTGTGATCGTCCTTTTCCACAAACCAGACCTGGTCGCGCCGTATCAGGCTGGGGTCAAGTAGCGTGGTGTCGTGGGTGGTGAATACCAGTTGGGCGTTTTTTTCATTGGCTGCGTTGTGGAATAGCCCGACCAGAAAGCGCGTCATGTGGGGGTGCAGGCTGCGATCCAGTTCGTCAACAAACAAGGTTGCGCCGGTGGCGAGTGCGTGCAGCCAGCCGCCGGTGAATTCAAACAGCTTGCGTGTGCCGTCGGATTCATCGCTGATGTCGAGTGGTACTTCGCGCTGTGAATCGGTCAGTTTGTGCCATGCGAGTACCCGGAATCTCTGCGCCGGGGCCATCGGTTGAGGTTGGCCGGGTGCGCCTTCGACCTCCACTTTGATTCGCAATGAACCGGGCGGGATGGGTGTATCAGCGCTCTGTGGCGCAAATTCCTCTTCCTTCAATTCGAGACGATCAATGCCGACATCTGCCGCGCGCATGAAGCGCATGATTTTTTCATGGCCGTCACTTTGCTTTAGCAATTCGAGGCTCATCAGCGGATTCATCTGCACGCCGGGAACCAGCACGATGAGCTTTTGCGTGATCCAGGTGAAGGCGGCGCGCAACTGCGTGTTGTTCAACTGTATGGCGGTGGAGAGGAACAGGGCGTTGTTGCGCGTGAAGTCCTGCCAGACCTTGCGCTCGGCGCGGTCGGCTTTGAAGTTGGGGCCGAACCACCAGCGTTGCTCATTTTTTTCCGGCAAAAATTCGCGCTCAAACCAGCGTTGCGGGCGGCCTTGGGGATACGCGACCAGCCATTCTTTGAGCACGCGCCGGGCATTGGCGGTGCAGCTGTAGTGGTAGCGCACGTCATCGTCGGCGATAAACACCACTTCAAATTCGGAGGCTTCATTGGCCGACGCTTCGGATAACAGAAAGGGCACGACCGGCAGCGGCGAACCCTCTTGGTAGTTTGCAGAGGAATGCTGTACCAGTTGCCGCAGCGTTTCCACCGCGCGCAGCAGATTGCTCTTGCCGGCGGCATTGGGGCCGTAGATCACCGCCGAGCGCACCAGATGCAGATTTTTTTCTGAAGCGGCAGCGAGATTGCGCGGCAGGTCGGCCGTATCCGCGCTCGCACTCAGGCTGAGCGTTTGGCGCTCCCGGATCGACCGGAAGTTGGATATGCTGAATTCTATGAGCATGGCTGGATACCCTGAAAATAACAATTAGACATGAATAATTGCGTATTTTCTGCGATTTTTCAATAGAAATATTTAAATATGTGGCGTTACGATCAATGATCGGGAGATTCGGCTTCATGGGTATCGACAGAAACAGCGTCAAGGTTTCTTCAATCACAGTGCGAATCGTCCATTTTTCACTTGGATACCACGCTGAAACCCTTGGTACATGGGACTCTCAGACATGCATGCCACTCAGACCCGCTCCCAGAAGGCTTCTTCAGCCATCTGCCCTATCAAAACTTGAAGGTGGCGCGCGCGACTTCGCATCGGTCGAGCCGCGAATGAGAACAAGTTTACGCACTACGCCTTGATGCCGGCTTTCACGAATGCCTGCCACTGCTGCTCAGTCTTGTGCGTCATCTCCAGCGAAGCATCAAGCATCTGCATTACCCAATCGCCGCGCTGGGCAAAGGCGATCAATTCATCCGCGGTGGCGGCACCAGCGCGGCCGGAGGCACGCAGCTGGTCCCACGCGAGGATGCGGCCCATGGTGTCGACCACGTCCTTGAGGCGGTCGAGCTTTTTGCCCCACTCGCCAATCGCCACGCGGTCTTCGGAGGGTTGCAGGCCCTTCAGGATGCAATGGGTTTTGCCGAGTGTGATCGCGTGGAGAAACGCATGGTTGACGGCCTGCATGCGGTTTTGCACCGCCACCACGCGCGCGGCCTCGTTGGGCCATGCGGGCTGCCGGATGCCGAGGCGCTCGAGGTGCGGCGCCATGGCCGAGGGCTTGGCTTCCTTGATGTCGAGCAGATAGTTGCCGTCGGGTGAGCCCTTGCCTTCGACCAGCACCACATAGCGCTCTACGCCGAGACTGCCGGTGCCGGCGATGCGGCGCGCCACGTCAAGCACGTTGTAGAACTTCGGGTTGTGCTGGGTCGCGGCAAACTGGTCGATGAACCGGGTGACCGCCTGCTTTTGCTCTTCGGACACCGGCAAGGCTTTTTGATTGTCGAGCCGCAGTGTGCGATGGCGGCCTTTGATGAGCGTGCGCTTGTCCAGAAATGCCGCGCGCGGGCGCTGCTGCAAGGAACTCAACAAGGTGTTGACCAGGCCGCCGCAGGTGTCACGCTCGACCCACAGCGCCTTGCCGCCGGTCAACGCGGCACGGTAGGCCTCGATGCAGCCCTGGCTGACGGCAATCGCCTCGGCACGGGTGATGTTCAGGGCTTGCGCGCCGCTGTGCAGGCTGGTGAGCAGCCGCACCAGATCCCACGTGGCCGGTGCCAGGGCGGCTTCGTCGTAGTCATTGATGTCGAAATAGACCAGACGGTTGTCGCCCTTGTAGCTGCCGAAATTTTCGAGATGCAGGTCACCGCAGCACCATGCCAGCGGGGCATTGCGAAACACGGCGGTATCGGGCAAGGCATCGTAAAACAGATGACAGGCACCGCGCAAAAAAAGAAACGGGCTCTGGGCCATCTTGGCGTATTTCATGGCCGCGCGTTCGGGGTCGCGCCCGTGGTTGGCGGCCTCGATGGTGGCGGCGATGTCAACGGTGCCGGGCGGCGCTGGCTTGCTCATGGTCTATCGGCTTCGGATGGGTGCGGCGTGGAGCCTGGTCTTTATAGGCCATTTTCGGAAGGGGCAGCGCAGCGGCGCTGGTCAACCTGCCGATTCGTGAAGCGCATCCCAGGGCTGTGGTGGTGCCTGCAGCGGCCTGGCACCTGCACTGCCGTGCGCGGCGCTGCTCATTTCTTCACCGCCAACACCCCATCGCCATTGATCGCCGCGACAAACCCGGCCTGGCGCAGGCGTTTCACGACTTCGTTGGGCACGTCGCGGCCACTGGTCAGTTTGTTGGGCGTGCCGGTGTAGTGAAACAGCTTGCTGCGGCGCTTGAGCACGCGGGCCAGCTGGTCATAAAACACTTGTGCGTAGAGCTCGCCAGCGATGCCGAAGCGCGGCGGGTCATGCAGGATGGCGTCGACCGAGTCGCTCGGCAGGGTGACGATGTGCTCGGCAATGTCGCCATGGGTGAGCGTGAGGCCGCCGCCCACCGTGGGCGACCAGGGGTTGAGGCTGCGCAGCCAGAGTACGTCGGCGTTTTTTTCGTAGGAGAGCACCTGCTTGGCGCGGCCCTGCAAACCGCTTTGCAGACAATGGGCGGCGTAGTAGCCGAGGCCGCCGCAGGTGTCCAGAATCACCTTGCCAGCCGGTTCAATCAAGCCGGCTTTGCGCTCGGCATCGGCATAGGGTGAGACATGCGCCGTGGGCAGCATCTTGATGCCGTCGATTTCAAACGTCGGCGGCCCCCAGTGGGTCGGCACCAGTTTGTACAGCCCTGTCGAGTAGTGCGCCACTGGCGCAAATGCGGTATCGGTCCAGTAGTAAATGGTGCGGTCCTTGCAGCTTGTCAGATAGGGGTAGCGCTGGCCTTGCCAGGTCCACTCTGCATCGCCCACTTCGACGGTCGTTGTCGAGCGGTCGAGGTCGAGCGAACATTCGACCGAGGGCGCACCGGCGCGCGCGGCGGCACGCAGTGCGTTGTGTACTTTTTGGGTTAACAGCGGTGCGGTCATTGGGTATGTTGATGGCGGTCCGGTTGGTGACCGCATGTGAAGCAGCCGGTTTGAATTTACTATGCGCCTTGTTGCGCCACGCTGCACCGATGCACAACCAATCCCCATGGAGGAAGATCGATGTCATTCTACCGAGGCATGAACTGCGAGAACGTCACCATCAACGGCACCGGCGGTACGCCGATCAGCGCGTATGCCGCCAGGCCGTCCGGCCCTGGCCCGTTTCCTGGCGTAGTGCTGATTCACCATTTGCCGGGCTGGAGCGAGCTTTACATCGAGACCACGCGGCGCTTTGCGCATCACGGCTATATCGCGATCTGCGCCAACCTCTATGAGCGTGAGGGCCAGGGCAATCCGGACGATGTCGCGGCAAAGGTGCGCGCAGAAGGGGGCATTGCCGACGCCCAGATGGTGGGAGATACCGCCGCCGCCGTTAAGTGGCTGCGTGCGCAGTCCAATCACAACGGCAAGGTCGGCCTGTTCGGCTCCTGCTCCGGTGGCCGCCACGCGGTCATCTATGCGAGCCAGCGCAACGACGTTGACGCCTGCGTTGATCTCTGGGGCGGCCGCGTCGTGATGGGCCAGGAAGAGCTCAATGCCAAGACGCCAGTCGCGCCAATCGACATGACGAAGGATCTGCGTTGCCCGCTGCTCGGCCTGTTCGGCAATGACGACCGTGCACCCAGCCCCGAGCAGGTGAACTTGCACGAGGCCGAGATCAAGAAGCACGGCAAGGCGCACGAGTTTTACCGCTACGACGGGGCCGGCCATGGTTTCTTCTACTGGCACCGGCCGCTGTACCGGCCCGAGCAGGCAATGGATGGCTGGGGCAAGGTGTTCGCGTTTTTCGGCAAACATCTGGCGCAGTAGGGCGCGCAGATATGTGTACGTCCATCATCGAGATTGCGCGCGCCGAGGGCATGGCCAAGCGCGGTGACGCGTGGTTTCCGCTGACGCAGACGGTGGTTGCCTATGATCACGCGCGCCATGCGCCGCTGGGCGATGTCATTACGCTTGACTTCATCAACACCAGTCTCGATGTCGGCGCGCGCGCGGGGGTCGAGCTGACGCTGGAGACAGCCAAGGAATTGCGCGCGGCGCTCGACCGCGCGATTGCCGCTGCCGAGTTTGAAGAGGCAGAAGTGCGCGGCAAGGGCGCTGCGCCGCGCCTCCTGCGGGCGGCGTGATAATCCAGCCTCCGCTTCGAGTGCAATGCTTCATCAACACAGTGCGGCCACCTCTTGCAGGTGCCGTCAGGTGCCGTCAGGCGCCGTCAGGTGCGGGCACACGCGGCATACTGAAACCCTCGATGCGACCCAGATACGACCTGGCCGCGCGTGTACGCCGATCTCCGCCGGTGGCTCGATCAACCCGCCTGCACCAGCCGCTCGTCGCCGAGCGCGAGACGATCGACCAGAGAGTGCATCAGCGCGAGTGAGAGCTGGTAGCGGCACTCCACGCTGACCTGGTCGAGTGCCGGCTTTTCAAACTCGACCAGCAAGGCGTCGGTCAGGGTTTCCACCGTGGCCTGGCGGCGGATGGCCCCCTCCTTGATGTACGACATGTCACCGACGCACTCGCCGGCATTGAGTACGTTCAGCAGCCGACCCTGCTTGGTTACCTTGGCCTCGCCGCTGCCGAGGAAAAACAGGCTCGCGCCCTGGTCACCTTCCTGCATGATCATCGTGCGCGCCGGCAGGCGCGACCACTTGCCGGCGTGCACCAGTTCCCATAGTTCGGCATCGTCGAGCTTGTCCAACAGGCGGACGGCCTTGAGCGCCACGAATTTTTCACTGTCGGGCACGGCACTTTGATGGCGGCGGAGGCGCCCGGCCTTGGCGATATCAAGCGCCAGGTCGGCCCAGGACGGGTAGCGGCCGGCAGGCTCTTTGGCCAGCATGCGCAGGACGATGTCATCCATGTCCGCACTGATCCCGGCGCGCAGGGAGCTTGGCCTGGCCGGCGTCGCACGAACGGTATTGGCAACGATTTCGGCCAGCGTGGGCGCGTCGAAAGGGCGGCGCCCGGTGAACAACTGATACAGCACGATGCCGAGGGAAAACATGTCGCTGCTGTAGCCCAGCGGGCGGCCCCTGATTTGCTCGGGCGACATGTACAAGGGCGTGCCGATGTTGGCGATTTGCGTGTGCATCGAATTGAACAGGTACGAGGCGCCGAAGTCGCCGATCTTGATATTGGTGTCACTGACCACCAGTATGTTGGCCGGTTTGAGGTCGCGATGCACGATGCCCTGACGATACGCATAATCGAGCGCCCCACACGATTTGAACGCGATCTGGGTAACGTCCTCGGCCGGCAGCAGGTAGTCCGGCAGGATGTGCCGCATCAGGTCACCGCCCGGCACGTACTCGATTGCGAGGTAGGCGTACTCGTCCGTGACCGAGGCTTCGAGGATCGAGGCAATGTGGGGGTGCGACAGCTTGCCGGCCAGCGAGGCCTCGTTCATGAACTGGACCGTCATTTTCCGGCCGAACTCGGGATGCTTGATCACTTCCTGGTTGAGCACCTTGAGCGCGACGTCTTCTCCCGAAAACGTGTCGCGGGCCAGATAAACCGTGGCGGAGGCGCCGCGGCCGAGAATTTTTCCGAGCTGGAATTTTCCGATCTGGTCCATGGCGGAGTCCGGGGCAGGTGCGAGGTCCAACTATAGCGTGGAATGATCCGCTCCGGCATGACGATGTCATAACCGGATCACGCCACTGACTGCTTGCGCGGCAGGCGCCCCGGGGCCGGGCGCAGCGCACCGTGCCCGCTGCGCCGCCGCCGCCGCCGGATTACGCCAGATCGTAGCGATCCAGGTTCATCACCTTGTTCCATGCCGACACAAAGTCCTGCACGAACTGCTGTTGCGCATCGCTCGATGCATACGCCTCGGCCAGCGCGCGCAATTGCGAGTTCGAACCGAACACCAGATCAGCCACCGTTCCTGTCCACTTGATCGCGCCAGTAGACCGGTTCCGCCCTTCGAGCACGCCCTCGGCCGTGGCAGACTCTTGCCACTGGGTAGACATGTCGAGCAGGTTCACGAAAAAGTCGTTGGTAAGGGTTCCGGGGCGTTGGGTGAAAACGCCGTGCTGGGCCTGCCCGGCATTGGCGCCCAGCGCCCGCAGGCCACCGGTCAATACCGTCATCTCGGGTGCCGTCAAGGTCAGCAGATTGGCGCGATCGAGCAACAACTCTGCAGCGACGCCTTCGAGGCCCTTGCGCAGGTAGTTGCGAAAGCCGTCTGCCGCCGGTTCGAGCACGGCGAACGATTCGACGTCGGTCTGCTCTTGCGTCGCATCCATGCGGCCCGGTGTGAACGGCACTTGCACCGCCACACCCGCCTTGCTCGCAGCGGCCTCCACTGCAGCGCAACCAGCGAGCACGATCAAATCGGCGAGCGAGATCTTCTTGGCGCCGCTTTTGTCTCCTGAGTGTGCGCTGTTGAACGCCTGTTGAATTGCTTCGAGCTTGGGCAGCACCCGGGCCAACTCGGCCGGCTGGTTGACTTCCCAATCCTTCTGCGGTGCCAGGCGGATGCGCGCACCGTTGGCGCCACCGCGCTTGTCGCTGCCGCGAAAGCTCGCCGCCGATGCCCAGGCGGTGCTGACCAGTTGCGAGATCGACAAGCCGCTGGCGAGCACCTGACCCTTGAGTGCCGCAATGTCTTGGGCATCGACCAACGCGTGGTCCACGGCGGGGATCGGGTCTTGCCAGATCAGCGTTTCGTTCGGTACCAGCTTGCCAAGGTAGCGGGCGCGCGGCCCCATGTCGCGGTGGGTCAGCTTGTACCAGGCACGCGCGAAGGCGTCGTGGAATTGTTGCGGGTTCTTCTGGAAGCGGCGCGAGATTTTCTCGTACGCCGGGTCCATGCGCAGGGCCATGTCGGCGGTGGTCATCATCGGGGCGTGGCGCCGCGCGGCATCGTGGGCGTCGGGTACCGTGGTGGCCGCAGCCGGGTCGGTGGGCTTCCACTGGTGCGCGCCAGCGGGGCTTTTGGTGAGCTCCCACTCATAACCAAACAGCGTCTCGAAATAACCGTTGTCCCACTTGGTCGGGTTCGGGGTCCAGGCACCTTCGATGCCGCTGGTGATGGCATGCACGCCCTTGCCGCTGCCGAAACTGTTTTTCCAGCCCAGGCCCTGTTCTTCAATGCCAGCGGCTTCGGGCTCGCGGCCCACCTGCGCCGTGTCGCCGGCGCCATGCGCCTTGCCGAAGGTGTGGCCGCCCGCCACGAGGGCCACGGTTTCTTCGTCGTTCATCGCCATGCGCGCAAAGGTTTCACGAATGTCGCGCGCCGAACCCAGAGGGTCAGGCTTGCCGTTCGGGCCTTCGGGGTTCACATAGATCAGCCCCATCTGCACCGCACCAAGCGGGTTGGCGAGCGCACGATCGCCGCTGTAGCGCTCGTCACCCAGCCATTTGCTTTCCGGCCCCCAATAGATTTCGTCTTCCGGCTCCCAGATGTCCGGGCGGCCGCCGCCAAATCCGAAGGTCTTGAAGCCCATCGAATCCATGGCCACGTTGCCGGCCAGCACCATCAGATCGGCCCAGGAGAGCTTGCGGCCGTATTTCTGCTTGACCGGCCAGAGCAGGCGGCGTGCCTTGTCAAGGTTGCCGTTGTCCGGCCAGCTGTTGAGCGGGGCAAAGCGCTGCGCGCCGGCACCTGCGCCACCGCGGCCATCGGCAATGCGATAAGTGCCGGCCGCGTGCCAGGTCATGCGCACGAAAAACGGGCCGTAGTGGCCGTAATCGGCCGGCCACCAGTCTTGCGAATCGGTCATCAGGGCGGTGAGATCCTTGACCACCGCGTCGAGGTCGAGCGTCTTGAAGGCCGCAGCGTAATCGAAGGCCGCCCCCATCGGGCTCGACTTGGCCGACTGCATGTGCAGCGCCTTCAGGTTCAGTTGATTGGGCCACCAGGTGGCGTTGGATGGGGCGCTGGGTGTACTTGCGTTGGCGTGCACGCCGGAAGCGGCGCTATTGCGTTTGGCGCCCGAAAACGGGCAGCCCGATTGGGTCGACATGGTGTGCTCCTTCAAGGTTTGAAAAATCTACAGCGAAGCGCAGTGTAGAACTGGAGCGGCAATTAATCCAATCAATTATAAAAATACACTCAATAGTAAAAAACTTTTATTGAGAAGAGGCGTGTGGCCCGGCCTGCGCACCGGCTTCATGAAGTAAAGGCGCGGCGCGCCGGGCTGACCGCGCCGCTTGCCCGCACCGCCGGCACGGAACCGCGTTTGCGCGCAGAGAAACTCGCAGGGAGCAACTACTCCGGCTTGATATTGCGTTCCTTGATCAGCCTGGTCCAGCGCACTTCTTCCCTGGCCATGAAGTCCTTGAACTCGGCCTGCGTGGAGGCGCGGATCTCCACGCCCTGCGGCTTGAAGCGCTCGATCATGTCGGGGTCAGCCGCTACCTTGGCGATTGCTTTCTCGAGTTTGTCGACGATAGCCTTGGGCGTACCGGCCGGCACCACCATGCCTTGCCAGAATGTCACCACGAAGTCTTTCATCCCCGTCGCTTCACTGACCGTCGGTATCTCGGGGAAGGCGGGCGCGCGCTCGGCGCTGGTAATGGCGATGCCGCGCGTTTTTCCCGTGGCAAGAATCGGCTTGGCTTCCAGCGCAGCCGAAAACATCATCTGCGCCTGGCCGCCGGCCACATCCTGCCCGGCCTGTGCGCCGCCCTTGTAGGGCACGTGCGTCATGTCGAGGCCGGCCTGTTGCTTGAGCATCTCGGCGATCAGGTGGTTGGTGGCGCCGATGCCCGAGCTGGCGATGTTGAATTTGCCGGGGTTGGCCTTGACGTGGGCGATCAGC
>JANNCZ010000093.1:0-14264 GCA_031387185.1 Burkholderiales bacterium | reverse complement strand
TACTGCTTGCCCGCCATGAATTTCCCCTGAATCGCGCCGCTTTTGAAGTGCGCGCATTTTACTCGTTCCGGGATTTTTGCTGCATGGCAACAAACCACGAAATCCGGATTTCGCGCACAATTTACAAGTCTGAAGGCCGCGCTTGAAATCGGCGTCAATGGCGCCACCTCCAGGCAATCAAACCCGTGAGGTTCACGATTCGCAAGCGTCTCGGCAAGCTCCTACCCAACGTTGAAAAATTGCGCGCAAACAAAGCGCTTGGCGTTTTCGGTGAACACCTGTTTCATCCGGCGCTCTGGCATTTGAATCGCCGCAGTGTGGCCGGCGGCTTTGCCGCCGGATTGTTCTGCGGGCTGATCCCGGGCCCGCTGCAAATGGGCGGCGCGGCATTGGTGGCATTGTGGCTGCGCATCAATCTGCCGGTGGCGCTCGCCACCACGCTTTATACCAACCCGTTCACTATCGTGCCGCTCTACCTGGTGGCCTACCGGCTTGGCGTGCTGGTATTGCCGGGCAGCGCCGGGACGGTACCGCCGGCACCGGTGTTGTCGAGCGATATCGCAATGTCGTTGACCAGCATCACGGAATGGGCCGGCAAACTGGGCACGCCGCTGCTGGTGGGCGTGCCGCTGCTGGGCGCGCTGCTGGCCGTGTGCGGTTATCTGGCGGTGCGCGTGGTCTGGGGCGCTTATTTGCGCCTGGCGTGGCGGCGGCGGCGCGCCCGGCCGGTTTGAAAGCGGGCGATGCCTGAGCAGGAAGCAGTTCAGACCAGCCGGCGGCCGCCGCTGGGCGTGACGAGATCGACGGTGAGGCGCGCGAACCGGTAGGCCAGCCACTGCACCAGGCGCAAGTACCAGGCGGTGCGCCCAAGCTGGTCAGCCGTGATGCGGACGCCCCCTGCGGCGACGGCGCCCTCGAGCGACGCGCGCAGTTGCACGGCGAACCGCGCATCCGTCACCACGATGTTGGCCTCGCGTGACAACAACAGGCTGAACGGGTCGATGTTGGAAGAGCCGACGGTCGCCCATTGATCGTCCACCACCGCCACTTTGGCATGCAAAAAGCTCTTGCTGTATTCCATCACCCCGATCCCGGCTCGCAGCAGACGCCGGTACAGCGATTGGGTCGCCGCTTGCAGCAGCGGGTGGTCGCTCGGCCCCTGCATGATGACCGTCACCGCCACGCCGCGCAGCGCCGCAGCGTGCAATTCGCGAAAGAAGCGCCGCGACGGCAGGAAATATCCCGACGCCACCAGGATGGTGGAACGCGCCGCCCGGATCGCCTCGATATAGGCATCCTCGATTTCGGTGCGATGCAGCACGTTGTCACGAATCGCCAGCGTGGCGCGCATGGTGCCGCAGGGTGCAGCCGGCGCCACTTGGTGGCGCGCCAGCGCCCGCGCGCGCATGCCGGCAAGCGCCGACACCGACCACAAATGGCGTGCTGCGGCATGGATCTCGGCCACCAGCGGGCCGCGCACCCGGACGGCGTAATCGAAGCGCGGCGGCACTTCGTCCGGCGTGTTCCAGTCGTCGATGATGTTGATGCCGCCGACGAACGCGCAGCCGGCACTGGCGCGGGCGGCATCGATCACCACCAGCTTGCGATGCATGCGCCGCAAACCACGCACCGGACGCCACAGCACCGGGCGGCGGAATTCAAGTACCCGCGCACCGCTCCCGGTGAGGCGCGCACGATAGGTCTGCGGCAGGTCGCGCGAACCGAAGCCGTCAACCAGCACGTGCACGCGCACGCCGCGCTGTGCCGCCGCGCACAGGCGCTCGACCACGGCGTTGGCAGTGGCATCCTGCGCAAAGATGTAGGCTTCCAGAAAAATTTCCTCGCGCGCGGTCTGCAGCGCCGCCAGCAACACCGGGAAATATTCCCGCCCCGAGTTGAGCAGGTCAATCTGGTTGCCCTCGGTGAAATGCAGGTTCATGGAGGGCGGATCATCCAGAACGTTTTATCGTCAGGCAGTGCGCGGGCCGGTGTCATGCCAGCGTCAACGTGGCGAACAGTCCGATATGGTCGGACAGGCGGTGCAGGTGATGCAGCGCACGCGCTTCCTGCACCGCCAGCCCGCGCACGTAGATGCGATCAAGGCGCAGCAGCGGCAGGCGGCCGGGAAAGGTACGTGGCGGCTTGCGGCCGCCACTGGTGAACGCGTCCATCAGTCCGACCTCGGCAAACCGCGGCTCGACCCGGTTGCGCCAGTCGTTGAAATCCCCCGCCAGCACCACCGGTTCGTCGGTCAGCACTCGGCTGCCGATGGTTTCAACGATAAATTCGACCTGGCGCAGGCGCACGCGCTCGGTCAGCCCGAGATGAATGCAGAAGCAATGGATGCGCCGACCGCCGATCAGCAGCAGCGCGTGCAGCAGGCCGCGACTCTCGAAGCGGTGCATCGACATGTCGTCGTTGGCCGTATACTCGACCGCGAAGCGCGACAGGATCGCATTGCCATGGTGGCCATGTTCATACACCGCATTGCGCGCGTAGTGCACCTCGGGCCAGTGCGTGCCCGCCAGGTAGGGGCCTTGCTCCTGCTCCGGCCAGTTGGCAAATCGTTTGGCGTGCCGCGTGTGGCTGCCCTGCACTTCCTGCAGGAACACGACATCCGGCTTCAATGCATCGAGTTCGGTTTTGACATCGTGCACGATCACACGCCGGTTGAGCGGCGACAGGCCTTTGTGCAGGTTGAGACTGGCGACCGAAAACGTGTGTTGCACGAAAAATGCCTGAAGGTGGGTAATTCAATCCATCATACGCCACCATTGCTGCATTGCAGAAAACGCGGATAATGCCTCCATCCGGCCCCCGCCCCGCGATCATGCCCAACAGCCACGCCCCGCGCCGCACCGTGTTTTTCATCTCTGACGGCACCGGCATCACTGCCGAAACCTTTGGTCATTCGCTGCTTACCCAGTTTGAGGGCCTGCCAGTGCGCGAGACGCGCATGCCCTTCGTCAATTCGCTCGACAAGGCGCATGCCTGTGTTGCGGCGATCAACGCGGCGCATGCCCAAGACAAGATCAAACCAGTCGTGTTCAACACTCTGGTCGACGCCGAGACCAGCGCGGTGGTACGCAGCGCCGACGCTCTGGTGCTCGATCTGTTCCAGACCTTCATCGAACCGCTGGAACGCGAGCTGGGGCTCAAATCGACTCACACCATCGGACGCTCGCACAGCGCCACCAAGAACAAACAGGAATACGCGAACCGCATCGAGGCAATCAACTTCAGTCTCGCGCATGACGACGGCCAGACCGATAAAAATCTGGCCGAGGCCGACGTCATTCTGGTGGGCGTGTCGCGCAGCGGCAAAACGCCAACCTCACTGTATCTCGCACTCACGTTTGGCTTGCGCTGTGCCAATTACCCGCTGATACCGGAAGACTTTGAGCGCATGCAACTGCCCAAATCGCTGGCAGCGCATCGCAGCAAGCTGTTCGGCCTCACCATCGAGCCACAACGCCTCGCCGAGATTCGCCATGAGCGCAAGGCAAACAGCAAATATGCATCACTGGAAAACTGCCGCTATGAAGTGGCGGAAGGTGAGGCACTGATGCGCCGCGAAGGCATTCGCTGGCTGTCTACGACGACCAAGTCAATTGAAGAAATCGCAACCACGATCATGCAGGAGATCAAGCTTGAGCGGCGGGTGCTGTAGGGCGGCGGCTTCCGCGCAGAGAGTGGTACGCGACCTGCCGCAGGCCTCTCGCCGGCCGTTCGCCAGTCTCTCCGCCGCAGCGCATCTGCATCACACTACTTGCGCGCCAGATCGTCTGCGAATGGCGCGTAGAGCGGGCGCAGCGCTTTGAGCGCACGCTCCGTCAACGCGGTGTCGCCAGTACGGCGGCCGAGCAGCCCGAGGCCGTACCAGGCAAAGATATCCTGTCCATCGAGCTGCAAGGCGCGCTCGTAGGCACGCGCAGCGTCGACCGGACGCCGTGTCTCTCCGTAAATATCACCCTGCAGCACCAGCGCTGCCGCAGAAGTCGGATCAACCTGCAATGCGCGATCCAGCGCGCTCAAGGCAGCACGCGTTTCGCCAGTCTGCTTGAGCGTGAGGGCATAAAGATTCCATCCGTGAATTTCTTCGGGCAGCAATTGGGTGACGCGCTCGAAGCAATCGCGCGCGATGAGCATCTCACCGGCCTGCATGTGGCCATAGCCAGCCAGTTGCCACCACTCGCCACGTGCCGGTTCTTTCTCCAGTTTTTGACGCGCCAGCGTGGACAGTCCCAGCCAGTCGCGCGCTTTAATCAACGGCTGCGCTTCTTCAAATTCTTTGCGTACGCCATATTGGCTCAATGTGGTGGCGAGCAGCTCAGGGGCAGCGTTAATCAGCATCGAGGTGGCGATTTGCGCGCACCCCGCTGTGAGCCCCAGCACGGCGCACAACCCCCATGCGAGCAGCGCATTGCGTGCGCTGCTCACGTGGTTTGCTCTGCCGCTGCAAAGTGTCAGGTTCGCCCGATTTTTCATTTTCGTCCGCCTTTGCTTCGTTGCCGTACCGCTTCAAACAAACACACCGCCGCCGCCGCCGCGACATTGAGTGACTCGGCGCCGCCTGGCATCGGGATCGCTACTTGCTGTTGCGCGCGCTTGACCAACTCTGGCGCGACACCCGCGCCTTCATTGCCGAACAACCACGCCACCGGTGCCGACAGATTTGCCTGATACACGGTCGCGCTGGCGTGTGACGACGTTGCCAGCAGCGGCACCTGCAGCCGGTCGATCACCTCATCAAGCGCCACACCTTCCACAATCGAGAGTGAAAAATGTGCGCCTTGCCCGGCGCGCAGTACCTTGGGCGACCAGGCGTAAACGGTGTGCGGCGAACAAAATACGCGGCGTACGCCGGCCGCTGCCGCGCTGCGCAACAGGCTGCCGAGGTTGCCTGGATCCTGCACCTGATCGAGCAGCAGGCAATCCTCTGAAACCATTGGTGGGAGCGCTTCTTGCGGAGTTTTTACGGCAAACACAATGCCCGCGCCATGCTCCACCGTACTGATGGCTTCAAACAAGGTATCGGGCAATTGCAACACGTCAACGCCACAGGAACGTGCCAAATGCGCCACTTCGGCACGCTTGAGACCCGACTCACTGACCGCGGCGAGCACCGGCGCGCCGCGTTTCTCAATATAGGCACCGGCCAGATGCGCGCCAGTGAGAATTGACAGCCCTTCCTTCTTGCGCGCTTGCGAAGTCGCAGCGAGCGCACGCAGCCGTTTGTAGACTGCGTTGTCGCGCGAAGTGATGGATTTAAGTTTCACGCGCGTCACCCCAATTGCCGGCGAGGTCGAAGGCCGGAGGTCAAAGCGCTGCGAGCGCCACGCGCATGCGCTCGCGCTGCACCGCGCTGGGCACAACACCGCGCGCAGCAGCGAGGTTGTCCGTCACATGCTGCGGATTGCGCGTGCCGGGGATCACCGCCGTCACCGCCGGGTGACCGAGAATCCACTTGAGAAAAAACTGCGCCCAGCTCTGCACACCGAGCTCGTCACGCACCCAGGCCGGCACGGCCTTGCCGCGCACCTGGCGAAACAACGCGCCCTCGGCGAACGGACGGTTGATGACGACCGCCGCGTTCAACTCCGCGCACAAATTAAGCAGCCCGCGCTCTGCCTCTGGCTCGGCGAGCGAGTAGTTGACCTGCACCACGTCAACGTGGTGCTTGCGCAAAGCGGCCTCAAGCGCGCGGTGCGCGCCAGCGTGATAGTGGGTGATGCCGGTCATACGTACGCGCCCTTCCTTCTTCCATGCTGCGAGGGTGTCGAGATGCGCTTCGGTATCGGTAAGGTTATGCACCTGCATGAGATCGAGCTTGTCAACCTGGAGCTTGGCCATTGAGTCGCGCATTTGCGCGACACCTTCGCGCTGGCCATGCGTCCACACTTTGGTGGCGACGAACAACTTGTCACGCAGCGCTTCACTCTGCATCAGATCGCCCAGCACATTCTCCGAGCGGCCATACATTGGCGATGAATCAACCACACGCCCGCCGCCGGCGGCGAATGCCTTGAGGGTGGCGCGCGCCTCGGCATATTCCGCACTGCCCGCTGCAACATCGAAGACTTGCCAAGTGCCAAGGCCGACCACCGGCACCTGCTCACCCGTCGCGGGAATGGCCCGCGTCAACAGCGGGGCTGGCGGCGCAGCCGGCGGCGTGGTCAACGGTGTAGTCAACGGCGCAGCAGGCTGAGCATGAGCGTGACCCATCACATCACGCAGAGCAGCAGCAGCCGTCGACGCGGCCACCCCGAGCTGAAACGCACGGCGATTCATGGCGTGGCAATTGCGGAAAGCGAATCAGGGCTGCGGCGTCCGGCACGACAGACACTGCCCGTTTATTTTTTTGCTGCCTCATGTTCCGCCCAGACCTTGCGCGCAATGCGCACACCTTCGACCAATGCCGGTGCGCCGCAATACACCGCAACGTGAATGAACAGTTCTTTCATCTCCTGTTTGGTGACGCCATTGTTGATGGCGCCGCGCAGGTGCAACTCCAGCTCATGCGGGCGATTGAGCGCGCACAGCATCACGATGTTGAGCCACGAACGCGTCTTCGGCGGAATTGTCAGCTCGCCTTTGTCATCACGGCGGCCCCAGCTCGCGCCCCAGGAATGGACGGTGAGATAGTCCTGAATATCCTCGGTGAATTCGTCCTTGATCGCAAAACCGCGATCCACATATTCACTGCCCAGCACCTGCTTGCGAATGGCGAGGCCAGCGTCGAACATTTCTTTTTTGGTGGGGTTGCTCATGATTGATCTGGTTGAAGTGAGAGGAGCCGGCATTGTATCGGCCAGCCGGGGCCGGCTGCTGTGTGGCGCCGTGGTCTTATCAGTAGCGCATCGGCGCCTCTCGGCGCTTGCACTTGAACCAGAATGCTTCAAGCACCTTACCCGGACAACACGCGAAATCACCCCGGTAGAATGGGGTCATGCATCGCCTCCCTCCCCTGCATGATCTGCTTGCCTTCGAGGCCGCCGCGCGCCATATGAGTTTTCTCAAGGCATCCGACGAATTGCACGTGACGCAATCGGCGGTGAGCCACCGCATCAAATCGCTGGAAGAATTTCTCGGCGTCGCGTTGTTCATCCGCATCAATCGCAACATTGCACTCACAAGTTTCGGCGAGCGCTATCTCGCCGAAGTGAAGAGTGCTCTTGCTGCGCTCGACGCCGCCACCGCGAATCTTAAAGGCAGCACGCGCGCGCGCCTGCGTATCTCTGCCGCGCCCGCGCTCGGCGCGAAATGGCTGGTGGCGCGCCTCGCGGGGTTTCAGCGCGCGCATCCTGAAATTGAACTCGCGGTCTCATCGTCGTGCGATCTTGAACTCATCAAACGGGGTGAAGCCGACATCGGCATCCGCTACGGTGCCGAAGATGCGCTGGGTCTGACCACGATCAAGCTGTTTGAAGAGACGCTGTTTCCGGTGGCCAGCCCCGCGTACATCGCTTCACTCGGCGGCTTGGTTCAGCCTGCGGACTTGAAGAAGGCGGTGCTGCTGCGCCACCCGATGCTGCACTGGCAGCAGTGGTTCAAGGCCGCCGGCCTCGACTGGCCCGAGCCAGTCAACGGCGCGCTCTATGAAGACGCGATACTGATGTACGAAGCCGAAGCCGCAGCCGCAGGCCAGGGCGTCGCGCTCACGCTCAAGACGTTGTTTGAAGGCTACGGTGCAAACGGCGTATTGGTCAAACCGTTCGCGCTCGAAGTGTGGGATCGCGCCTACACCATCGTGCTCGCGCCCGAAGCGGTGCACAAACCGGCGGTGACGCTGTTTACGGATTGGCTGCGCGCCGAGGCTGGATCAGCCGGCGCTTGAACGCACGAGAATGGTTGGCTACGCCATTCGGCCCAAACCCGCTCCCATCAACGGCTCTAGAGCATCGATGCCGTGATAGCGGCTCCCACAGCCACTCTCAGGCTGATGCCAAATGGCGAAATCGGCATCCGCCACTCAACCCGCATTGGCGCGCGCGCGAAAATCCCGCAGCGTCGGCAGCACCCAGAACGGCAGGCCGGCGATGATCAGAATGCACACCGAAAACGCGAAGCCAGGGCGGTAGCTGCCGGTGACATCATGCAGCACGCCGCCGAGAAACGCGCCGAGCCCCGCACCGAAAGCGTTGGTGGCGTAGATCACGCCGTAGATGCTGGCGACATGGCGGCCTGCGAACAGGCGCGTGCTGATGGACGAAATGATCGGGCCGCGCGCACCCTGGCACAGGCCAAACGCGATGATGTAGCCCAGCAGCAAACCCTGCACCGGATACCACGACAGCGCCAGCAAAAAGCCCATGCCGACGATGCTGCCAATGTAGGTGGCGGTGACGGTGCGGCGCGGCCCGAAGCGGTCGGCAATCGCGCCGGTGGTGACGATGCCGAACACCGACAGCATCGACGCCGTGCCGAATGCCGTCGCCGCGAGTAGCGCGGGGAAGCCCTGCTCGACCAGATACACCACGGTCTGCACGGTCACTGAAAACATGCCCACCGAGGTGAAGAAGAACACCCATACGAGGCCCCAGAAATTGCGTGAGCGCAGCGCGCGGGCAACGGTCCATTCCTCGCCACTGGCATTGACGGCGCGACGCACGTCGCGATAGGCCGGGTGGCCCTCAAGAAAATGCCGCCACGGCAGGGCCAGCACCAGCGGCACAAAACAAAACAGAATGATGCCGAGAATGCGATAGGCCTCGCGCCAGCCGTGCGCGCCGATCAAGGCCTGCGCGCCCGGCACGATGATCAAGGCGCCGAGCCCCAGACCAGCGAACGCGACCGACATTGCAGTGGAGAGCCGCTCGCGAAACCAGCGCGCGATCAACGTTGACGACGGCACCATGCCGAGCGCGGCCACCGCGATGCCGGTACCCGCGCCGACGGTGACATAAAACTGCCAGACGTTATGGACATAGGAGGCGAGCACATACGACGCCGCCAATGCCGCCATACCGAAGCCATAGACCAGGCGCGGGCCGAGCCGGTCGAAAAGCATGCCCACGGCTGGCGCAGTCAGGCCGTTGACGAGCAGGTAGATCGAATACACGCCGGTCATTTGCGAGCGGCTCCAGCCCAAGTCCTGCTCCAGGGGCAGCAGAAACACCACGTAGGTGTCAGCCGTGCCACGCCCGATCAGATTGAGCAGCAGGCACACGCCAAGCACCACAAGGGCGGTGCGTGCGGGACTGGATAGACTAGGGGACGACAGATGCGAGGACAAGGACGGACGCTTGTGGCGATGACGTAAACCCGCTAGGCGGCGATGGCCGGCCGCCGCAGCCCGGCTTTGGTTGCCTGCTCAAACGCGTAGGCCAGTTGCAGCACAGCGAAGTCGGCGTTGCGGCGCCCAACGATCTGGATGCCGACCGGCAAGCCTTCATCAGTGAACCCGGCCGGCACCGAGATTGCCGGATGGCCGGTGATGGTGATGTAGTAGCAACTCTTCATCCAGTCGAGATAGGTGGCGAGCTTCTCGCCATTGATTTCGTCCACGTATTCCTGCTCAATGGGGAATGGCAGCACCTGGTTGACCACCGTCACCAGAAACTCGTGCGTCGCGAAATAGGCTGCCACGCGCGCGAAGATGCGCGAGCGCTCAGTGTCGGCGCGCGCCACATCGGCGCAGCTCAATTTGCGCCCGGCTTCGATGTTCCAGATCACCGTCTCCTTGAGTTTGTCGCGGTGGTTGTCGAGGTAGGTGCCGTTCTTGAGTTCGAACAAATGCGCGCGCAGGGTGAGGAACACCTCGTGTGCGCCGGAGAAATCGGGTACTGCATCGTCGAGCACACAACCCAGACCCGCAAACACTTTGTCCTGTGCGGCGATGATTTTTTCGACGCGCTGGTCGACCGGCACCTGGCCACCGAGGGTGGGCGCAAAGCCCACGCGCACTCCTTTGAAGTCACGCCCCAGTGGCGCGCGGAAGGTGGCGCCCGGCTCCATCAACGAAATCGGCACGCGGTCGTCCGGCCCGGCCTGCACCGAGAGCAACAGCGCCGCATCTTCGACCGTGCGCGCCATCGGGCCCTCGACGCTGAGCGTGTCCCATAAATGTTTGTTCGGATACGCAGGCACACGGCCGGGCGAGGTGCGCAAGCCCACCACGTTGCAAAAGTTGCCGGGGTTGCGCAGGGAAGCACCGAGGTCGCTGCCATCGGCCAACGGCAGCATGCCAGTCGCCAGCACCACGCCGGCGCCACCGGAGGAGCCGCCGCAAGTCTTGGTCAGATCATAGGGATTTTTGGTCGCGCCAAATACGGCGTTGAAGGTCTGCGAGCCCGCGCCAAACTCGGGCGTATTGGTCTTGCCGACGCAAATGGCCCCTGCGTTCCACGAGCGCTCCACCACCAGCATGCTGTGATCGGGTACGTGGTTCATGAAGATCTTTGATCCCATGGTCGTGCGCATGCCCTTGGTGGCGAACAAATCCTTGTGCGCAATCGGCAAGCCGTGCAGCGGCCCGAGAGTTTCTCCTTTGGCCTGCTTCGCGTCGGCGGCGCGGGCCTTGGCCAGGGCACCTTCGGCATCGAGTGTGACGAGGGCATTGACCTTGGGGTTGACGCGCTCGATCTGTTTGAGATGCGCTTGCATCACCTCGACGGCAGAGAGTTGTTTGCTGCGGATCTGATTTGCGAGGGTGGTGGCGGAGAGAAAACAGAGGTCTTGGGTCATGGTCTAAGCGCTTTGGAAAGTGAGAGGAATTGAAACGGGGAGCGCTGCTGTGCGCGGAGTCATAAAGTGATTCAGTGCGTATTGAGTGCGGGCAAGATGATTGTGTTCCCAGACGGCGCGCAGTCACCCACCAGCGCGCATCGATTGTCCGCGCTATGCCACATTCGCGCAATGATTCGGGTACAGTCTAAGCGCCAACTTCACGCGCAATCAGACCTCACCGGCAAACCAACCCATGATTGAACTCCTGTCTTCTCCCGCCGCCTGGATGGCCTTCGCGACCCTCACCGCGCTCGAACTCGTGCTGGGCATCGACAACGTCATTTTCATTTCCATCCTGGTCGATAAATTGCCGGCGGCGCAGCGTGAGCAGGCGCGCAAGATCGGCTTGTTTCTCGCCATGTTCATGCGCATCGGCTTGTTGTTCCTGCTGACCTGGATCATTGGCTTGACCGCGCCTTTGTTCACTGTGCTTGCACAGGCCATTTCTGGCCGCGATCTGATCCTGATTGCCGGCGGCTTGTTTCTGATCTGGAAAAGCACCAGGGAAATTCACCAGTTGCTCGAAGGCGACGAAGGCCATGCCTCCAGCAGCGTGCGCGCCACCTTCGCCTCGGTCATCGTGCAGATCATGATCATCGACCTGGTGTTTTCGCTCGACTCCATCATCACTGCCGTAGGCATGGTGGACCGCATCGAAATCATGGTGGCAGCCGTCGTGGTGTCGGTTGGGCTGATGATGGCCTTTGCCGGCGCGATCGGGCGCACCGTGTCGGATCATCCGACCCTGAAAATGCTGGCCCTGTCATTCCTGTTTGTGGTCGGTACGGTGCTGATCGCCGACGGCTTCGGCCATCATGTGCCCAAGGGCTACATCTATTTCGCAATGGCGTTCTCGGTCGGCGTGGAGTGGCTCAACATTGTGATGCGCAAGCGCAGGGTGCGCCAACAGCCGGTGCGCCTGCGCGAGGAATACACGCGCGGCGGTACCGGCCCGGACCGCCCGCCGGACGCTTGACCACCGCAGTGCCGCACCGGAAACTTCCGGCAAGCACCTTCGCGGAGACCCGCTACCAGAGCGGGTTTATGAAGCCATACCGCTGCGATGCTAGTCTCCCAACGCCTCTGGCTGTATGCCTTGCTCGAAATTGTGCTCGCGGCGTGCATTCCGCGTGTATTCCGTCGAATAGTTGATTGAGAATTATTCTTATTGACAGAATCATTTCAATTGATAATAATTCGCATTATCGACAACTCCTTGTACGCACAAAACCAACCATGACCTCGATTCGCCTTCGCCCTCTCGCTCTTCTGCTCTCACTCGCATGCGCTGCTGGTGCGCTACCCAACGCCAGCGCGCAGGACAACAAGGTGCTCAACCTGTATTCCGCGCGCCATTACCAGACCGACGAAGCGCTGTATGCCAATTTCACCAAGACTACCGGCATCAAAATCAACCGCATCGAAGCCGGCGACGAACAATTGATCGACCGCCTCAAGACCGAGGGCGCCAACAGCCCGGCGGATGTCATCGTGATGGTGGATGCGGCGCGCCTGTGGGCGTCGCAGCAGCAAGGTCTGTTCGCGCCCCTGAAATCGGCTGCGCTGGAAGCCCGCATCCCGGCTGACCTGCGCGACAAGGACGGTCATTGGTTTGGCTTTTCCACCCGCGCCCGCGTCATTGTTTACAACAAAGTTGCGGTCAAACCGGAAGACGTGGCAACCTATGAGGCGCTTGCCGATCCCAAAAACAAGGGCAAGGTCTGCACCCGCTCGGGCTCACACCCTTACATGCTGTCCCTGGTAGCCGCAGTGACCGAACATGACGGTGAAGCCCGCGCCGAAGCCTGGGCCAAAGGCGTAGTTGCCAATTTTGCGCGCAAGCCGGTCGGCGGCGACACTGACCAGATCAAGGCGGTGGCGAGCGGCGAATGCAGCATCGCGCTGACCAATACCTATTACTGGGTGCGCCTGCTCAAGTCCACCAAGCCCGACGAAATGGAACTGGTCAAGAGAGTCGGCTTCGTGTGGCCAAATCAGGGCAACTACGGTACCCACGTCAACATTTCGGGCGGCGGCATGGCGAAAAACGCGCCCAACAAGGAAGCTGCCGTCAAATTCCTCGAATACCTGGCGAGCGACGAAGCGCAGGGCTATTTTGCCAACGGCAACAACGAATGGCCGGTGGTGAAATCAGTGGCGCTGAAAAACCCCGAGCTCGAATCGCTGGGAAAATACAAAGCCGACAACATTGGCCCCGCAGTATTCGGCAAAAATACATCCACTGCGCAGAAGATCGTCGACCGCGCCGGCTGGAAATAGTCGCGTGGCCAACAACAAGCAACGGGCGCCGCCCGGCGAAACGTCCGCGCCGCCTGTGGAACGGGCCGGCGTTGCCGCGCCCTATATCCGCAGCCAGGATTTGTTCGGGACAGCCCAGGAAATCGTGATCGAACACAACCAGCGCGAGTACCGCTTGCGCGTCACCTCGCAGGGCAAGTTGATTCTCACCGCTTAAGTTGGGCCAGATAGACCGCCTGACCCGATTCATCTGTTGCGGCTCACAGCTCGTGAGGCCTACCTTGGCGTGAAGAGTGGCTACGCCAGCCACGACCGCTCGTGCACCAACGGTTTCACGGTGGCCGCCGGGCGTGATGTGATGCAGGGCTATCTTTACTTTTCGCGCCGCGACGGACACGAAACGCGCAATCGTGGCGGCAACGACAGCACATCGACCGCGCGCACGGCGTCGAACCCGCAAGACAACCGTACTGACTCACTGCTCGCCAGAGCTGGTGAAAATTGATGTATAGTGATGATGTATATATAAATTATGATTAAAAATCATGGCTCTACAAATCGCCAATCCTATTGTTGTGCGCAAAGTCGAGCAACTGGCCCGCGCCACCGGCTTGAGCAAAACCGCTGCCGTCGAACGCGCGGTGGAGCGCCTGCTCAGCGAGAGCAAACCGGCCAGCGCACCCGCCGGGCGCATGCGCGCACTATTGGCGCAGCTTGACCGCATCCCGGATCGTCACGACACCTTCAACCCGCTGGAGTGGGACGGGCAAGGCCTGCCACAGTGATCGTCATCGACACGTCCGCGCTCGCGGCGATTGCCTTTGCAGAGCCGGAACGCGATGCTTTTTTGCAAGTCGTCGCGCACGCCGGACACGTGCTGATCAGCATCCCCACACTGCTCGAAACCCGCATGGTGGTGCATGGCCGGCGCGGAGAGCGTGCCGTTGTGCTGCTTGACGACTTGCTGCGCCAGCCGGTATTTGAGACGGTGGCGCCGGGAGATGCGGAATCCAGCGCCGCCTATGCCGCGTTCGTGGCCTATGGCAAAGGCAGCGGACATCCGGCGGGGTTGAACTTTGGCGATGTGTTCAGCTACGCGCTGGCCAAGGTGCGCGGCCTGCCCCTTCTGTTTAAGGGCAATACTGTTCACTTAATATCCTAATTGCGTTATTCTTCGATTTTCCACCACAGGAGAACCGGAGATGGCACGCACGCTTGCAGCTTTGCCCGAGGGTAGCCGGATCACCGACTACATCAGTCTCGGTGTAATCACCAAG
>JANNCZ010000077.1:0-15218 GCA_031387185.1 Burkholderiales bacterium | reverse complement strand
CCCACGCTGGCCGCGTCGATGGCGGGGCGCATCGACGGCAGTGTGCTCAGGGTGATTGCCGGAGCCGGGCATTTGTCCAACGTCGAACAACCCGCCGCATTCAATCGTGTGTTGCTCGATTTTTTGATTGAACAATTTCCCCCATGACCCAACCCACATGACCCAACACGACACCCTCATCGTCGGCGCCGGCTCGGCCGGCTGTGTGCTCGCCAATCGACTGACGGCAGACGGCAAGCGCAACGTGCTGCTGCTCGAAGCCGGCCCGCGCGACAGCAACCCGTGGATCCATATTCCGCTCGGCTACGGCAAGCTGTTCGCAGACAAGAGCGTGAACTGGAGTTACGAGTCAGAGCCGGAGCCGCATTGCCATAACCGGCGCATCTTCACACCGCGCGGCAAGGTGCTCGGCGGCTCGTCCTCGATCAATGGCCTCGTCTACATTCGCGGCCAGCGCGAGGACTATGACGACTGGGGCGTGCCGGGCTGGCGCTATGACGATCTGCTGCCTTACTTCATCAAGGCCGAAGACCAGAGCCGTGGCGCGAACCAGTGGCACGGCGTGGGTGGGCCGTTTGCCGTGTCCGACCTGCCCGACCGTTTCGAGATGTGCGATGCCTTCATCGACGCGGCCGCAGCCATCGGCATTCCGCGCAATGATGATTTCAACGGCGCGCAGCAAGAAGGCGCAGGCTACTTTCAGGCCAACGTGCGCAACGGGCGGCGCATCAGCACGGCCGTGGGTTACCTGCGTCCCGCCGAGAAGCGCGCCAATCTGCGTGTGGAAGTCGAAGCGCTGGCCACACGCGTATTGTTCGACGGCACGCGCGCCATCGGCGTTGAGTACCGTCAAGGCGGTGAATTGAAAGTCGCGCACGCGAAGGAAATCATTCTCGCCGGTGGCGCCTTCAATTCGCCGCAATTGCTGCAACTCTCCGGCGTCGGCCCTGCTGCGTTGCTTGCGCAGCACGGCATCCCGGTGGTGTTCGATGCGCCTGATGCCGGCGAGTGTTTGCAGGATCACTACTACGTGCGCACCTTCTGGCGCTGCACGCAGCCGATCACCCTCAACGACGACATGATGAGTCTGTGGCGCCAGGCGCGCATGGGCCTGCAATATCTGCTGCAGCGGCGCGGGCCGTTGACGGTAAGCGCAGGCTATGCGGCGGCCTTTGTGCGCACCCAGCCGCAGCTCACGCGGCCCGACGCACAGTTTTATTTCATCAATTTTTCGGTCGCCAAGCGCGGCGGCGTGCTCGACAAATTCTCCGGCTTCACCTGCTCGGTGTCGCAATTGCGCGCCGAGTCGCGCGGCCATGTGCGTCTGCGTTCGAACAATGCAAACGACGCGCCTGCCATTCAGTACAACTACCTGTCCACCGAGAGCGACCAGCGCATGATGGTTGATGGCTTGAAGATGCTGCGCAAGCTGGTCAACACGGCGCCGTTCAACCGCTACGTGCAGGAGGAGCGCCTGCCGGGCAAGGATGTCAACACCGATGCCGAGTGGCTCGACTTCTGCCGCAAAACCGGCGAGACGGTGTATCACCCCACCTCGACCTGCCGCATGGGTACGGACGCACGCTCGGTGGTGGATGAGTCATTGCGCGTGCGCGGCGTGCAGGGCCTGCGCGTCATCGACGCCTCGATCATGCCGGCGGTGGTGTCGGGCAACACCAATGCAGCAGTGGTGGCGATTGCGGAGAAGGGGGCGGATTTGGTGTTGGCCGCATGACGGCAGGCGGGCCGGCGGTAGCGCGCAATGCGCTCTGGCACACTCTCTGCTGCAACCATTCAAGCGGGCGCAGCGTCACGCAGTGCCCGCTGCATTGCCCGCTGCATTGCCCACTGCATTGCCCATACTGCGCCCTGACCCGGTGCAAGCACGCACCGTGTACGGACATCAACGCCCACCGATCTCCTTGAAGGGAAGTGCCATGAAATGCAACATTGCCCCATCGTTCATCCGCCGCACCTGCGTTCTGGCTGGCGCCATCGCCGGCTTGCTGTCAGCCACGCAGCCAGGCACCGCGTTCGCGCAGAACATCGCGTCCTACCCCGACAAGGCGGTGAAGATCATCGTCCCCTTCCCGCCCGGCGGCGCTGCCGACACCTTTGCGCGTCTCGCGGGGCAGAAGTTGTCGGAGGCCTGGGGCAACAAGCAGGTCATCATCGACAACCGCCCCGGCGCGGGCGGCATCATCGGCACCGAAGCCACCGCCAAGTCGCCGGCTGATGGCTACACCTTGTTGATGGTGACCATCGGCCATGCGGTCAACCCCTACATGTATGCCAAGCTGCCCTACGACACCAAGGCCGATCTCACGCCGGTGGCCGTGGTGGCCAATGTGCCGAGCCTCGTGGTGACCGGCCCCGGTTTCACCGGCAAGACGCTCAAAGACCTCCTGGCTGCCGCGAAGGCCAAGGCCAATGACATTCAATTTGCCTCGTCCGGCATCGGCACTACCAGTCACGTCGGCGCCGCGCTGATGGAATCGATGACCGGCACTGAAATGCTGCATGTGCCGTACAAGGGCGCAGCGCCGGCATTGCAGGACGTGATGGGCGGGCGCGTGCCGATGTCGGTCGACATCATCAGCTCGTCACTGCAGTTGGTGAAAACCGGCAAGCTCAACGCTCTCGCCATCACCAGCGCCAAGCGTTCGCCACAGTTGCCGGACGTGCCCACCGTCGCCGAAGCCGGCATCCCCGGTTACGAGTTCGTCGCCTGGTACATGCTGGTCGCGCCTGCCAAGACGCCGTTGGCCATCATTGAGAAAGTCAACGCCGACCTGCGCAAGATCGCCACGCTGCCGGATTTCAAAAAGCGCATTGAGGATGTGGGCGGCGAAGCCTTGTCGATGAGCGTCAAGGATGCAAACACCTATCTCGACGGCGAGTTCGTACGCTGGGCCAAGGTGGTGAAGGATCGCAACATCAAGGCGGATTGAACCTCCCCTTTGCTGCCGCGGTTTGTGCCTCGGCAGCGCGGCCCTGGCAACGCTGCACTACCTGGACGGCACCTATCGGCGCCGACGCCCGCACCGATACCCGGCGCTGATTGTCGGCGCTGATTGTCGGCGCTGATGGTATCGCACGCCTGAATTGACGTAAGCTCACGGCTCTCTAGGAGGCCGCAGTGCGCTTGCATTCCCACCGGAACCGTCCGTTTCATCTCGGCCCGCTCGCGCTGGAGCGGCTTGCACGCCTCGACGAAGATGCGGCGCAAACCCTTGGTGCAAGCGGTTCTTCAGAGTATGGTTCGGAAACCGTTGGTGGCAGAGCTTCTTCGGGCGACATCTATGCTGGCACGTCTTCTGTCATGCCGGTGGACGCACACAGAGCGGGCGTCGATTCAATCAACGCGGTGCTGCCCGAATACTTCGACTTGTTTACACGCTTTCTCGACGGCCCAGTCGCGCCAGCGCGCGCACCGGTGCCCGATGATCCGGTACTGCGCGCCAACAACCTCAAGGCCTCGGCCTATTTTCTCGACGCCACAATTGCTGGCTGCTGCGCCTTGCGCGATGGCGACAACGCGCCTGCCGGCCACACCCACGCCTTCGTCTTCCTGATCGAATTTGGCCGCGAGCCACATGCGGGTGAACCAGGTGCCGAGTGGATTCGCGGCACCAACACGGCGCGCACCGATGTGCGCTGCGCCGAGCTGGCGGTGATTCTTTCGGGCTACCTGCGCTGGATGGGATTCAATGCGCGCGGTCATGCGCCGGGCGCGTCGCTGGCCGGCATCGAAGCGCTTGCCGTGCGCGCTGGTGTCGTGCGCACCGGTGCCGGTAATGGAGGGCGGCTCGAAGCGCCGTATCTGACGCGCGGTTTCCGTCTAGGCGTGGTCACTACCGACTACGTGCTCGCCACCGGCCAGCCGCTCGATCCCGCAGCGCCACTCGCGCCTGACGATGCGGACATCCGCGATGGCACGCTGGGCACACGCCCTCTATGGTGGGACGCAAAGCTGGCTGAGCGCCCGCTGCACATGGGACGCTACCCGATGGAAAACATTGCGCGCGTGAAGCAATCTGCGGCGCGCAGCCCGTCTGCTGAATTGAATGCGCCGCCATCAACGCACGCTGCATCCACGTCTGCGGCAGCACAACCCGCCGCGCTCGCCGCCAACCTGCGCGCCTCCACCCTGATCCTGCGCGACGAAATCGTGCGAGTGCCCAAGCGCGGTGATTTTTTCAAGCGCGCGCAGGCGGGCGACCTCGGCGAAAAAGCGCAGCGCGAGCGCCCGCGTTTTCCGATGAAGCATCCTTACGCACTCGGCATGCAGCCGCTGATCCAGCACATGGTGCCGCTGCAAGGCGGACGCGAAAAATTGCGGCCCACCGGCATCGGCGGCGACTTGTCGAACCCGCAGCGCAATGCCGATGCAATCAAGGCGCTGGGCTATTACCTCGGCGCAGACTTCGTTGGCATTTGCAAGCTTGAGCCGTGGATGATGTATTCGCACGACGAGATCGAGGGCAAGCCGATTGCCGTGTATCACGGCTACGCGGTGGTGATGCTGATCGACCAGGGCTTCGAGACCATGGAGGGTGCGAGTGGCGACGACTGGATTTCGGCCTCGCAATCGATGCGCGCCTATCTGCGCGGTGCCGAGATCGCCGGCATCATGGCCGCGCATTGCCGGCGCATGGGCTACTCGGCGCGCGCGCACTCGAACGCGCATTCCGAGGTGATCCACAATCCGTGCATCCTGATGGCGGGCCTCGGCGAGGTCAGCCGCATCGGCGACACCATGCTCAACCCTTTCATCGGGCCGCGCTCCAAGAGCGTGGTGTTCACCACTGATTTGCCGATGGCGATTGACGCACCGATTGATTTCAATCTGCAATCGTTTTGCGAAGGCTGCAAGAAATGCGCGCGCGAATGCCCGTGCAATGCGATTCCCTTCGGTCCGAAGGTGATGTTCAACGGCTACGAAATCTGGAAAGCCGATGTCGAGAAATGCACCAAGTACCGCGTCACCAACATGAAAGGCTCGGCCTGCGGGCGCTGCATGAAGATGTGCCCGTGGAACCGCGAAGACACGGTCGAGGCGGAGGCATGGATGTGGCAGGCAATTGAACACCCCGAGCGCGCGCAGGCGCTGGCTGATCGCGATGACTTCGACGGTATCGGCGCGCGCAACCCGGTCAAGCGCTGGTGGTTTGATCTCGAAGTGGTCAACGGCGTGGCGGTGCATCCGGTGGCGGGCATCAACGAACGCGATCTTGATCTTGGACGCATGCGCCTTGGTGACAAACAAAAGCTCGCGATGTTTCCGCCTGCATTGCAGCCAAAGGGTGGCACCACCGTCAATGAAGTGGTGAAGGTGGATCGTGAAGCGGGGCTGGCGGCGTATGCAGCGGCAGAGTCAATATCCGCAGCGCGGGCGCGCGTGGCAGACCAAGGTTGAACTCGGCGGGCATGCGCGCCGCCGGATTGAGCACAGCAGCTGGCTGTGCGTGTAGTGATGATTTTTGCGAGGGCAATATGAACACCATCAAGACAGTCTTCACTCTCTCCACTCTCACTCTACGCGCCGCGTTGATCTGTGCTGCGCTGGCGTGCGCCGGCAACACCGCATTGGCACAAGGCTTTCCCAACAAGCCGGTGCGCATCGTCGTGCCCTTCCCGCCGGGCGCGGCGACTGACATCCTCGCGCGCCTGCTCGGCCAGAAGCTCGGTGAAGCCTGGGGCCAATCGGTGGTGATCGACAACAAGCCCGGCGCCGGCAGCATCGTCGGCGCACAGAATGTCGCGAGTTCACCCGCCGATGGCTACTCGGTGTTCATGGGCCACATCGGCACCCACGGCGCCAACCCGGCGCTCTACGCCAAGCTGCCGTATGACCCGGTGAAGGATTTCGCGCCGGTCACGCTGCTGGTCAGCATTCCCAACCTGCTGGCGGTACACCCTGCGGTACCGGTGAACAACGTAGGCGAGTTGATTGCGCTGGCCAAGGCCCAGCCCGGCAAGCTCAACGTCGGCTCGCCCGGCGTCTCGACCTCGGCGCATCTGATCATTTCGCTGTTCCGCTCGGTCACCGGTGCCGACATGACGCATATTCCCTTCAAGGGCGCGGCTGCGGCGATGCAGGGCATTGTCAATGGCGATGTGCAGGTAGCGTTTGACACCGTCACCTCGCTGATGCCGCATGCGCGCAACAATCGCGTCAAGGTGCTGGCGATCACCTCGAAGGAGCGCTCAGCCGCCGCGCCCGAGGTGTTGCCGCTCAACGAAGCGGGCGTACCCGGCTTCGATGTCTCGACCTGGTTTGCCCTCTTCGTGCCGGCCGGCACGCCGCGCCCGGTGATCGACAAGTTGAGCAACGACACCGGACGGGTGATGCAAAGCAAGGATGTCGCCGAGCGCCTGCTCAGCATGGGCATGAACAACAGCAGTGGCACGCCGGAGCAACTGGCGGCCCACGTCAATGCCGAAATAACGCGCTGGAGCCGCGTGGTGCGCGAAGCGAACATCAAGGTCGAATGAGGCGGTGGCGTGGCGCGTATTCCGCCCACCACATCGCCAGCCACGTCAGCAGCCACGTCAGCAGCCACGTCAGCAGCCACGCCCCCAACAAGCCGCTACGCGTTCCACGCTTGCGCCACAACAGTGACCCAACCCCCAACGCCATGACCTCACCCGCCCGCTTCATCCCTCTCACCAGTTACCGCGAATATCCGCAAGGCGAAATGATCGAACGCGCGCACGCCTTCAATGCGGATATCCAACGCCGCCGCACCGTGCGTGAATTCTCTGACCGCGCCGTGCCGCGCGAGATCATCGAGCAATGCCTGCTCGCAGCCGGTAGCGCGCCGTCAGGCGCAGCGCTGCAACCGTGGCAGTTTGTGGTCATCACGGACCCCGCACTCAAACACACGATCCGCGTCGAGGCGGAGAAAGAAGAAGAAACTTTCTACACCGGCCGCGCGCCACAAGAGTGGCTTGATGCGCTCGCACCGCTCGGCACTGATGCGAGCAAACCCTTTCTCGACATTGCGCCCTATCTGATCGCAATATTCGAGAAGACCCATTCCCATCTTGAGGATGGCCGCCGCGTGAAAAATTATTACGCCGGCCAATCGACCGGCATTGCCTGCGGCATGCTGATTACGGCGCTGCATCACGCAGGCCTCGCGACCCTCACGCACACGCCGAGCCCGATGGCCTTCCTCAACAAGATATTGAAGCGGCCCAAGGAAGAGCGCCCGTTTTTGCTATTGGTGGCGGGCTACCCGGCTGACGGTGTGCAGGTGCCGGACATCCGCCGCAAACCGCTGAAGCAGATTGCGGCGTTTCTTTAATCAGGGCTGGACCGCGCGCGCGAGACGATCGAGCGCGAGCAGATGCACGCCGACGCGCATCTCGATCTCGATATCCCTGGGCGACTGGATGTTGTAGACCTGCGGCACGCCATTGCGGCGCGCGTAGAGGCTCAGACCGGGGCGCGCAGTGTTGATCGCATCCTTGTCGAGCCGGTGGAATACCGCCTCGGGCGCGCCCTTGCGCAACGGCAAGCCGCGCGCGGCAATCTCGCGGGTGATTGATTTGGCCACCGACAAATCGGCGTTGTCAAAGGTGATGACATGGAACGGCTGCTTGGTGCTGTCACCGTGCAGGTCAGCGAGCACCGTGCAGCGCTCGGTGCGCAACAGCGCCTTGACCATTTCGCCTTCGGCGCTGGGTGTGGAGACGAAGGTGCGGCTGATGTCCTGATTGGCGCTGTTGCGGCGCAGGTCACGTGCCCAGCCCCAGGGGTTGACCAGTGGCACGATAGTGATGTTGAGGCCTGGGTAGAGCTTGCGGTCTTTGACCAGCGACTCGGCAAAGCGCAACGCCGCCTCCACAGCAGCCGGCTCATTGCCATGCACGCCGCTAAACACGCACAGACGCGGCCCGCCATTGATCGTACGCCGCAGCGCGGGCACTGGCAGCCACGCGCCGTCCACTTCGACGCGGCCGATTTGGCTCACGGGCAGGCCAGACGCATTGATGCGCACTTGCAGCGAGGCCAGATCACGCACCACGGTGTAGCGCTTCCAGTGAATGATCCATGAGTCGGACTTGCGTGCCGCGTAGTAGGTAGCGATCAACAGCAGCGTGATGAGGATCACGCCGCAGTAGGCCCAGGCGCGTTTCCGGGCCGAGCCCGGCAGCGTGTGCGCAGGTCCGTCGCCAGACGCATGGCGCTGCGGGGCGCCTCGCCCATGGGCGCCAGACGGCTCAAGAGAGTTCTGTTGCCCGGAAGGTGTCTGGTCAGTCATCAAATCGGGGCTTTCGCTGGTGCAGGACAGAGCAGAAGATTGTAGTCAATCGGCAAGTTGTGGCCCCGGAGCCATTGCCTTCACAGCAAGCGGCGCCGCTTGCCGTCGATGCGCACCGAATGTGGCAGACTATGGGTTCATGCTCAAGCACTCCTTCGCCCTCACCCTCTCGCTAAGCACAGCGCTGCTGCTCGCCGGCTGCATGGTGATCTCCACTGTGCCCGTCACGGGCGGGCAGCTCACCGTGTTCCGCGCCGGCGCTGACGCACAACCGGCGGCGCAAACACCGGTCGCGCTCAGCGCGGCGCAGCGGCAGTTCATCGAAGAATGGCTGGCCGCGCGCCGCTCGGGTTGGTCGGCGCGCTACGCGCCCACGCTGATCCCCGCGTGGTGCCTGCGGCTCGATGCGCCGCAGGACAAGACGGTCTCGCTGTGCCGCTATGGCGCCACGGTGGTGCTGCGCGGCTTCGGCCCCGAAGTGGAGCGCAAACTGACCAGCGATGACGAAGCGCAGTTTGCGCGCGCGCTGGAGGGGAGCCGTGGCTAGTGCCGGCACGCCCCTGGTAGCAGCGCGCGTGGCCACTGCGGCAGAGGCGGCATTTGCCGGTGGGGATGTCGACGCAGTGCTCGCAGCGCTGGCGCGTTACGAGACAGAACAATGGGGGCCGGAGATCACGCGCGTGCAACTTGCAATAGTGGAGTTGAGCGCTGGCAACCTGGACAGTCTGGCGCGCTGGCTGCATGATGCCAAGGTGGATTACCGCGACGTTCTTGTGGCGCACGCGCAAGGAGCGATGCCGCAGGCCGAAGGCGAGGCCTCGCAGGAGGCGGCGCGCGCACTGATTGCCAAGTGGGGCAAGGCCTAGTTGGCGCCAGCGGAGTGGCCGGCACTGTGCGTATAGTGCGCGCTGCGGTCACCTTCAACGCAATGCCTGAGCACTCATCCACCGTCACCAGCCTGATTTCCCCTACGAGGTTCGCGCCATGTCACTACTTCAACTGCGCTTGTCCCGCTTGCATCGCTTACCTCACCCAGCCCGCCTCTGGCGCGTCGTTACACTGGGTGCGCTCGCGTTCGCCGCATCCACTGCGCAGGCAGACCAGATCAAGGTGCTCACCACCGGTGCGTTCAAACAAGTGGTGCTGGCATTCGTGCCGCAATTTGAAGCGCAGACCGGGCATAAAGTGACAGTGGACAACGACACTGCCGGCGCGCTGGTGAAACGCCTTGATGGGGGTGAGACGTTTGATGTGCTGGTACTCACGCCCGGGCCCTTGAAGCAGTACGCCGACAAGGGGCGCGTGACACCGGCCAGCCAGACCACACTGGCGCGCGTCGGCATTGGCGTCGCAGTCAAGAACGGCGCGCCACTGCCCGAGATGAAAACGGTGGAGCATTTCAAGCAGGCGCTGCTCGCTGCAAAAAAGGTGGCGTACATCGACCCGGCGGCGGGCGGCTCCAGCGGCATTTATCTCACCGGGCTGTTTCAGAAAATGGGCATCACCGAGCAGATCAAACCGAAGGCGGTGCTGGTGCCGGGCGGGTTGGTGGCGACGCGCCTGGTGAGTGGCGAGGCGGATTTGGCGATTCACCAGGTCAGCGAAATCTTGCCGGTGCAGGGCGTAACGCTGGTGGCGATGTTGCCCGACGAGATTCAGAACTACACCGTGTATGCCGGTGCGGTAAGCGCAGCACCGGGCACTTCATCTGCGGCGCAGGCGTTTTTGTCGTTGATGGCGGGCGCGGGTGCCGCTGAGACGATTCGTGCCAAGGGGATGTTGCCGGGGAAATAGCGCGGCAGCGGTAGCCGCGGCGAAAAATCTATCGACCACCGCCCGCAAACCCTTGGTACAAGCGGCTGTCAGGCGATCAATCGCGAAAACCCTTGGTGGGAGCGGTTTAGGTGGGAGCGGCTCGCAGCCTAGGCGTTGGTTGACGGTTTCAACAACGCGAGCGAGAGCGACGCCGCGCAGCACACCATTGCCGCCAATTGCAAAGGCCCGAGTGGCTCGCGGTGTACCAGCGCGCCCGAGATCATCGCCACCACCGGCACCATCACCGACGACAGTCCGGCAATATTCGCGGGCAACAAACCGACGATGGCGAACCAGCACACGTTGCCAACGCACATCGGCACCAGGCTGATGTAGGCGATCACCGCAATCGTCTGCCACGACGGCATGAACCACACCCCGTCGCCGAGCAGTGCCGCGCCAATGACGGTGGGCACGGCAGTGATGAGCAGTTGCCAGCCGGTGAGAACAGTAGCCGGCACATCAATCTTGCTGCGCTTCAGGATCAGCGTGCCGATCGCCCAGCCCAACCCGGCAGAAAGACCAAGGAGCAAACCGATGGGCGCCTGCGCATAGGCCTTGAAGCTCGGCACCATCAAGAGCAGCACGGCGGCAGCGCTCAGCAACACCGCGAGCACGAGGCGCGCGGTGAGGCGCTCGCCCAGCACGGCCCAAGTGATGAGAGCCGACCACAGCGGCATGGTGAAGCCCAACACCGCTGCCTGGCCCGAGGGCAGCATCACGGCAGCATAGGCGGTGGCGATGTTCCAGATGACGAGATAAAAAAACGTGGCGATGGTCATCGCGCGCCAGTGGCGGCGCGGGATCCACAACGATTGGCCGCGCACAAACGCGAAGGCAAGCAGCGCGATACCAGCCACCGGCACCGATATCGCGCGAAAAGTCCACGCCGACATTTCACGCATCGCCAGCGGAAACAGCGGCCAGTTGGTACCCCACACGAGGGTGAGCACCACCAGCAGGATGAGGGCACGGCGCGGGATGGCAGCCGCGGGCTGAGGTACGGCAGGTACAGCGCTGGCCGTTGCGCGCCCTGTCAGTGCCGCAGCGGGCGTGGGCGCAGCCTCACTCACGCAGTTTCGCCGGCGTCGAATCTGAAGCCTGCATCCTTGAAATGCATCAGCGCGCCCGGCGCCGCGGCTTCGATTTTGTCCGCCGCATGTTGCGAGAAGGCGATGTCGTTCATGTCGTGCACGCCGCCGCTGATGATGACTTGCAAAATGCCCTCAGTGGCACCGATGTTGCGAAACGCACGGCAGACACCGGGCGGCACCGAGACGGTGTCAAACACGTCCAGCTCGATGCGGTCCTGCCCCTGATCATTCCAGGTCAATTCAAAGCGCCCCTGCAGCACGGTGAAGGTCTCGAAGGTTTGTTGATGGGCGTGCAGGCCCGGCCCCTGCCCGGGCGGACAGACGGCCAGCGTCATCGTGATGCCGGCTGCGCCAGTGATCGGCGCAGCGCTGCTGATCGGCGTTTTGGCGCTGCCCTCCAGGCCAATTACCGAGAGCAGTTTGCGCGCATAGACCACGTCGCGTGCCGCCTGTGGCACCCCGGAGTCTTGCTGGATCGGCAGTGGCGCGAGCGCGTTGAAGCGGGCCACGCGCCCTGCCATGGCTGCGGCGGGAATGTGAAGAGTCTTCATGGTGATCAGGATCAGGCACAGTGAAACCGGGATTATGGGCCAAGCACCACGGCGGCCTGGTGAGTGGCAAGCGTCTCACAACGCCTGCCGGTGGCGGCCCCAAGCCAGGGAGAAACCATGCGGGAATCGCCCCGCAGCCAATCCGAAGCCGGGGCAAGACGAGGGCAAGCCAGGGAAGATGCCGGCAACGCAGGCACATGCCCAGTCTGCCATCAGGACTAACTGTATACAAAAACAAAGCATGTCGTATACAATAATTTCACACTTCGTGTCTGCAAGGTTCTGCAAGAATCTCCATGTCCGCCGCGCCGCGCAACTTGCGCATGATCCTGAACACCTTTGTCTCCGGGCCGCAGGCTTGGTTTTTTCTGGCCGAGGAGCGTGGCTATCTGCATGAGGAAGGCATCGAACTCACGTTTACGCCGGGCGACACTGCGGCAAACGCCGTGCCGCGCGTGGCGAGCGGTGAATTTGATGTCGGCTATGGCGACCTCAACGCATTGATAGAGCTCACCGCCGGGGACACGTCGGGCGGCATCGCGCCGGCTGTCGCGGTCTTCGCCACCTTCAACGCTTCGCCGTATACCGTCGCGGTGCCGGCAGCGAGCCCCATCCGCACGCCGGCCGGCCTGGCGGGGCGCACGCTTGGTGCCCATCCAAACGATGCGGCCATGCGCCTCTGGCCTGAGCTGGCATTGAAAGCCGGCATTGATGCCGCCAGCATCAAGATCGACATTTCGTCACTGCCGCATCCGCACATGCTGCGCGGCATGCTTGACGAGCGGCGATGGGACGGCATGTTCGGCTTCGTCAACACGCTGCGCGCCGCCGCAATCGAGGCCGGGATCGACAGTGCGCAGGCCTTGCGTTTTCTCGAATACCGCCACCATCTGCCGGACTTGTACGGGGCGGCGCTGATGGTGTCGCGCCGCTTGATCGACCATGAGCCTGGCGTGGTGGCCGGCCTGACGCGTGCGATCAATCGTGGCGTGCGTGACACCATTGCCGACATCGATGCCGCGATTGACGCGGTGGCGCGGCGCGACCCCGCCATCGACCGCGGCGCCAACCGCGCACGCCTGGCGGGCACGCTCGCTCTCGAAATGAGCCATCCCGAAGGCGCACATCTCGGCATCGGCGACCTGGACCTTGCGCGCCTGGACCGTGCCATTGCAGTGATCGTGGAGGCAAAACGCCATCCGCGCCGCCCGCGCGCGGCCGAGCTATTCACGCGCACGTTTTTGCCGCCACTGTCCGAACGGGTACGCACCCTGGCCCGTGCCCGCGCAGCATGGTAGAGCTGACGCCGAGCGACCTGGCTTGCCTGCGTCACGCCATCGCTGAATCACGCGGCGCGCGCCGCCGCGGGGACATGCCCTATGGCGCGGTGCTGGCGGCTGCTGGCGGCAACTTCATCCTGGCGGCGCAAAATACGCAGGTCAGCGAGGGCGACATCACTGGTCATGCCGAGCTCAATCTGTTGCGCGAGGCCTCGCGGCGTTTCGGACCAGCCGCACTCGCTGGTGGCACGGTGTTTGCCAGTGGCGAACCCTGCGCGATGTGCGCCGGCGCAATTTACTGGTCCGGTGTAGCGCGTGTGGTGTTTGCCCTCGGGGCGGCATGCATGCAGCGCCTGGATCCATCCGACAGCGCGGCGGCATTGCCGGACTGTCGTAGCATATTGGGCGCTGCGGATCGGCCCATCGAAGTTGTGGGACCTTGCCTGGAGCACGAAGCCGAGCAGGCTTTTTTTGATCGTTAGTGAAAGTCAGAGGAGTAAACGCGTCATGAACAAACTATGCACTACCGTGATCCACACCCTGCTGGCGCTGGCCGCCGGCGCCGCCGCCTTGCCGGCAGCAGCGCAAGACTGGCCGAGCCGGCCGCTGAAGCTGATCGTGCCATTCCCGCCCGGTGGCGCCAGCGATATCGTCGCCCGCCTGATTTCGATTCCGTTGGGCGAGAAGCTCAAGCAGACTGTGCTGGTGGACAACCGTCCCGGCGGCGGCACCACGATTGGGGCCAAGGCGGTGATCACGGCCAATGACGGCTTTCACACGCTCTTTGTCTCGAACAGCGCGCCAATTTCGATCGCGCCCTACCTGTTCGATGCGCCGCCCTATGACCCAATCAAGGACTTCACCCACGCGGCGATGATCGGCACGGTGCCGAACGCGTTCTTCGTCGCGTCCACGGTGCCGGCCACCACCATGCCCGAGTTCATCAACTGGATCAAGGCGCAGGGCAAGATGGTGCCCTTTGGCTCCGGCGGCGGCGGCTCGATCGGCCACATCGTCGGCGACATGTTCAAGAGCGAGCTCAAGCTCAACATGGAGCACATCGCCTACAAGGGTTCGGCGCCGATGTTCCAGGACATGCTCGGCGGACATCTCTCGGTCGGCGTCAACACGCTCACCGAAGTGGCGGAGCTGGCCAAGCAGGGCAAGCTGCGCGTGCTCGCGCTGACCAGCCCGGCGCGCTCGAAGACGTTGCCGAACATCCCGACCATCGTCGAAGCTGGCTACCCGAAGCTGGTGGCAGAAAACTTCGTCGGCATTTCCGGCCCGGCGGGCATGCCGGCCGCTGCGGTGGCGAAACTCAACGCTGCGGTCAACGAGGCGCTGCACGACCCGAAATTCATCGCGCGCCTCGAGGACCTGGCCTTCATTCCGAAACCGATGACGCCGGCCGAGTTCACCGGCTTCGTACAAAAGCAGGTCAGCGAGTTCCAGCCGGCGGTGAAAGCTTCGGGTGCCAAGCTCAATTGAACCTGCGCGGGGAAACCCCCGCACATGAAAAAGGGGCGCAGCGGCGCCCCTTTTTCATTGCACAGAACGTTTACTTGAGCGCATTGATGCCCGCGCCAGCCACCACACCATCCTGCTGCGCAGTGCCACCCGATGCGCCAATGGCGCCGACCACCTTGCCGTTAACCACGATCGGCACGCCGCCTTCCACCGGCACGGCACCGCTCAATCCCAGAATGCGCAGACCGCCACCACCGGCGGCAACTGCGTCTTCAAACACCTTGGTCGGACGACGGAACGCAACCGCCGACTTGGCCTTGTCCACGGCGACCCAGGTGCTGCCGGTCTGGGTGCCGTCCTGGCGCTCGAAATAAACCTGGTGACCGCCCGTATCGACTACCGACACGGCCATGAACCAGTTGTTCTTTTTCGATTCAGCAATGGCGGCCGCAACCGCTTTTTTGGCCGCTTCAATGCCAATCGATTCGCCATACGGTGGCGGAGTCTGTGCGGCAGCACTGAATGATGCGGCTGCAGCGACAGCAACAAATGAGATCTTGAGGAATTTTGTGAACATGTTGGCTCCTGGTGAATGGGTCTTCTGGTGGATTTGGCAGGACTGATTACAGCGTTGAACGTGCCGGGTTACGCGCAGTTACCCTGGGTGTAGGGTTCGGACTCGCATCCGAACCGGCATGCTACGCAAGCACACCGGATAGTGCTTGACCAATGTCAAGC
>JANNCZ010000042.1:0-18229 GCA_031387185.1 Burkholderiales bacterium | reverse complement strand
AGATTGCGGAATTTGATGCCGCCAGCCCCGTGCTGCAAGGCAATCGGCCCGCGCGCATGGCGTGCGTCATAGGCGCCATTGACGGTGCGCACACCATTCATCGACACCGTCAACGACGGCCCGCGCGCGATGATCTCCATCGTGTTCCAACGCCCTGCTGCCCACGGCATCGGTGACACTTCTGCCACACCGACTATCGCACCGGTGCCGAAGGCCTGATTGGGGCGCTTGTCGAAAATGTTCACTTCGTAGGAATTGACAGCGGTGATGGCGGACGGGTTCGAGAGGCGGATGAAGATACCGCTGTTGGTCTCGGTATCCGACCAGAACTCAGCCGTCATGTAGAAGTTGCCATACGACTCTTTGGTGACCAGAAAGCCGTTGCCTTTGTCCGCCTGGATCATGCCGTCGGCCACGCGCCAATTGGCGTCACCGACCTGACTCCAGTTGGCGATGGACTTGCCATCAAACATGACAACAGTCTTCGATGCGTCCATGCCCATCGGCGTACAGGCGGCGAGCAGTGCGGACGTGGCCACCGCAGCGGCACACATCAGCGCGGCAAAATTGCGTTGCATGCAAGTCTCCTCAAAAGTGGCGCGGGCTGCGCTCTGGGGCGCATGGTAACAAGATGCGGTGCTACAAGATGCAGCGTTACGCCAGCCGGCCCCACAGGTCATGCGCGTCACTGCCGCTCACTTTGACGCTGACAAACTCGCCCACCTTAAGCTTGGCTTGGTCGGCGCGGCGTGCAGGTTGCTCGATAAAGACATTGCCGTCGATGTCTGGCGCATCGGCTGAAGACCGCGCCGTGGCACCTTCTGCCGTCACGGCATCGATCAACACCTTGAGCGTCTTGCCCACCTTGCGTGCGAGGCGGCGCTTGGAGACGCGCTCTTGCACCTTCATGAATTCGGCTTGGCGTGCCTCACGCACGTCCTGTGGCAACGCACCGTCGATGTCATTGGCGCGCGCGCCTTCCACCGGTGAATAGGCAAAGCAGCCGGCGCGGTCGATTTCGGCGGCCTCGACAAAATCGAGCAATTCCTGAAATTCCGCCTCGGTCTCGCCGGGAAAGCCGGCGATAAAGGTCGAGCGAATCGTGATCTCGGGGCAGACCTTGCGCCAAGCTTCAATGCGCTCCAGATTTTTCTCGCCGCTGGCTGGGCGTTGCATGGCCTTGAGGATGCGCGGATTGGCATGCTGAAACGGCACGTCGATGTAAGGCAAAATTTTTCCCGCCGCCATCAACTCAATCGTTTCGTCCACGCTCGGATACGGGTAAACGTAGTGCAGACGCGTCCATACGCCAAGCTCGCCGAGCGCGGTGGCCAGATCGTTCATGCGCGTCTTGACCGGTTTGCCATTCCAGAAGCCGGTACGGTATTTCACGTCCACGCCGTAGGCAGACGTGTCCTGCGAAATCACCAGCAACTCCTTGACGCCCGCCTTGACCAGGTTTTCCGCTTCGCGCATCACCAGGCCAATATCACGCGACACCAGATCACCACGCATCGACGGAATGATGCAAAAGGTGCAACGGTGGTTGCAGCCTTCGGAAATCTTCAGATAAGCATAGTGCTTGGGGGTGAGCTTGACGCCCTGCGGCGGCACCAGATCGGTAAACGGATCATGCGGCTTGGGCAGGTGCAGATGCACCGCACGCATCACTTCAGCGGTCGCGTGCGGGCCCGTCACGGCCAGCACTTTCGGATGGGCCTTTTGCACCACGCCGTCCTTGGCACCAAGGCAGCCGGTGACGATCACCTTGCCGTTCTCGGCAAGAGCTTCACCAATCGCGTCAAGCGATTCCTGCACGGCGCTGTCGATGAAGCCGCAGGTATTGACCACCACCAAATCCGCCCCCTGGTAGGAGGGCGAGACGCCATAGCCCTCGGCACGCAACTGCGTGAGGATCTGCTCGGAATCGACCAGCGCCTTGGGACAGCCGAGCGAGACGAAGCCGACTTGCGGCGGGCGCGCTGCGCTTGCGGCGGGTGCCGCAGTCGCATCATGGAATGTGGTTGAAGCAGTCATGCGTTGCCTTCCAAAAACAAAGAGCGCCGTGCGTGGCGCTCTTGCATCATCATCGTCGTCATCCGAAACGAAGCGGCTGCGTGCTTCTCCCCACTCCGCCTGCCCCCTACTGCCCCTGCTGCCCCTACTACCCCTACTACCCCTACTTCTTGCCGGTTTCGCCGGGATAAGGAAAACCCGGGGGAAACCCCGGAAACATGTTCTTGGCCTGGTTCTGGAACTGGTCTTGCAACTTGAGGAACATGTCTTTGCTCTGGTCGATGTAGCTGGTCATCATGTTCTGCACCATCGGCCCCTGGAAGTTCATGAACTGCGCCCAAGCGTCGGCATTGGCGGCGCCACTGGCGCCCGCGCCCGCCGCGCCTGCCTTGCCGGCAACCGGCATCAAGGTCTTGGACTGCTCAGCGACGCGCGCTTGAATGTCGAGGAAGGCCTGGACGTTTTTTTCGAGGTACATACCCATCATGCCCTGCATCGCATGCCCGTAGAATCGGATGATATTGGAGAGCACCATTTCGGAAAAAATCGGCTTGCCGCCGCTCTCTTCTTCAAGAATGATCTGCAACAAAATCGCACGCGTCAGATCATCGTTGGTCTTTGCGTCAACTACCTTGAATATCTCGCGGTCAAGCACCAGCTGCTTCACGTCGGTGACGGTGATGTAGGTGCTGGTCTGTGTGTCATACAGACGGCGGTTCGGATATTTTTTGATGATACGGGAGTCGCTCATGGCGCACCTCGGATTCGGACGGCGGGATCGGACAGCGTGGGTTGTTCTGGACACTGCGCGGCAGAAATACGCTGTCACGCAACGCAACCGGTGCGCCGTCTTCGTTGCGGCATTGCACAAAGGTAGCTCATTTTACACGCAATGCCTGCGTGGCTTTGGCGCAGCCCTGCTGGGTTTGCGGCCTATGCCAACGACATATTGCAGCGCGGCACAAACGGCACGAAACCGGCACTGCGCGCGGATTAGGGCAAACGATGCGCAAGCCCTTGAAAGCTGGCGCATCGTCGATTTGCGCGCATCACTGCTGCATTTGCGCAGTGCTAGCCCCGCAGAGCTAGCCCCGCAGTGCTAGCCCCGCAGTGCTAGCCCATGTGCAGGCCGCCATTGAGCGAGAAGTCAGAACCAGTCGCGTAGCCGCCTTCGTCTGACGCGATCCACGCGATGATTGAGCCGATCTCGCCGGGCGTACCCAAGCGCTTGACCGGCACCGTGCCAACGATTTTTTCGAGCACGTCAGGACGAATGGCTTTGACCATGTCAGTGCCGATGTAGCCCGGTGACACGGTATTGACGGTGACACCCTTGGTCGCGACTTCAAGTGCCAATGCCATCGTGAAGCCATGAATGCCGGCCTTGGCCGTCGAGTAATTGGTCTGCCCGAACTGGCCCTTCTGCCCGTTCACTGAAGAGATGTTGATGATGCGCCCGAAGCCGCGGTCGCACATGTCGTCGATCACCTGTTTGGTGACGTTGAACAAGGAGTTGAGGTTGGTGTCAATCACGCCACTCCAGTCGGCGCGGCTCATCTTGCGGAATACGCCGTCCTTGGTAATGCCGGCGTTATTGACCAGCACGTCCACCGGGCCGTGCGCGTCCTTGACCTTTTTGAACGCTTCGACCGTCGAGTCCCAGTCGGACACGTTGCCCACCGAGGCGTAAAACGTAAAGCCTTCGGCTTTTTGCTCGCCAATCCACTTGTCGAAGTCACGGCTCGGCCCGCAACCGGCGACCACGGTGTAACCCTCCTTGTGCAGGCGCTGGCAAATTGCCGTACCAATTCCGCCCATCCCGCCTGTGACATACGCTACACGTGCCATGTTGCTCTCCTTTGGTTTGAAAAACAGTTTGTTGTTGGTTTTGATTCAGATGCGCACTTTGACATAGGTGCCTGGTGCCTCCGCCAGCGGCTTGAAACCGCTACCGCCGAGTGTACGCCGCGCCGCGACCTCGCGCCCGCGATGCTGCTCGAGCCAATCGGCCCAAGTCGTCCACCAACTACCCGGTGCCTCGACCGCCTGGTCGAACCAGGTTTGCGCGTCAAAGGGCTCAGTGACTGCGTTGGCAGCGGCGGCCTGACGGCGCGGCCTCCCCAGATCGGCGATGCGCATGGGCCGCGATGTGGCGGCGGCAGTGGGTGCTTTGCCAAGCGCCGTCGTGCGTGGCGTTGGCGCGCTCTGCAACGGCCCGCTCCAAAAGCTGCGCTTTTTCTTCGCGGGCGGGTTCACTACACCGGCGATGTGGCCGCTGGCCCCGAGCACGAAGGTGCACGCGCCACCCAGCAATTGCGTACTGGTATACGCGGTTTGCCATGGCACGATGTGGTCTTCGCGCGAGGCATAGACAAACGTCGGCAGTTTGAGGGCATCGAGGTTGACCGGTTCGCCCAGCGACATCAGCGCACCACTGCGCAACTTGTTTTCGAGATACAGGTTGCGCAAATACCAGGCGTACATCGGGCCGGGCAGATTGGTGCTGTCGGCATTCCAGTACAGCAAGTCGAACGCCGGCGGCGCTTCGCCCTTGAGGTAGCCGTTGGCGACGTAGTTCCACAACAACTCGCGCGGCCGCAGGATCGAAAACGTGGTGGCCAAATCCTTGCCGGACAAAATACCGCCGCCACCGAGCGTCGCTTCCCGAAACGCCACCGACTGCTCATCGATGAACATGCCCAGCTGGCCGACATCGGTAAAGTCAAGCAGGGTCGTGAGCAAGGTGAGGCTCGCAGCGGGCTGCTCACCCTTCGCCTCGAGCGCCGCCAAAGCGGTCGCGAGAATGGTGCCGCCGACACAGAAGCCGAGTGCGTTGACTTGTTTGGTTTTGCAGATGCGCCGCGCAGCGTCGAGCGTCTCGACGACGCCCATGTGCAAATAATCGTCCCAGCCCAAATGCGCCTGATCCGGTCCCGGATTGCGCCACGACACCACAAACACGGTGTTGCCGCGCTCGACGGCATGGCGCACAAAGGAGTTATTGGCCGTGAGATCGAGAATGTAGAATTTGTTGATGCATGGTGGCACGACCAGCAGCGGCAATTCACCTACTCTCGGAGTGAGCGGCGCGTACTGGATCAACTCCACCAACTCATTGCGAAACACCACCTTGCCCGGCGTGGTGGCGATGTCACGGCCAATCTCAAAAGCCGTCTCGTCAGTGTTGGAGACATGCCCCTTGGCCATGTCGGCCAACATCAACTGCATGCCGTCGGCAATGCTCTGGCCGCGCGTGTCGAGCGCGCGCTGCATGGCGCCGCGGTTGGTGGCGAAAAAATTGTCCGGGTGCGTCGCGGCAATCCATTGCTCGGCGGCGAAGGCGAGCTTTTCGCGCGCAGCAGCGTCAAGCTCCATCTGTTGCAGCGACTGGCGCAAGGCAGCAGCACCTTGCTTGTGCGCATCCGCAATCCAGGTATCCAGCGAGATGGCGGGCGAATTGGGCGCGGGCGCGGCGGCGGAAGCCTGCACCCCGGCAGGTGCAGGAGCAACGCCTGCGGACGGTTTTGCGGAAGAGGTCATGGGCGATATTGTCGCGCAAATTGATTACGCCAATCTGAATGGCACGGGGCGATAATCGCACGGTGTCATTCCTGCGCTGCACCCGCCATCCAACCCGCCGTTCACTCGCATGCATTCTCCTCACACCCATTGGCCCGCACCGGCGGCGGTTGGTAGTCGCGTCGAAGACGTCGATACACCGGCGTTGATTGTTGAACTCGACCGGCTCGGCCAAAATCTGGTGCGCATGGCCGAATTCGCGCGCAGCGCCGGCATGCGCCTGCGCCCGCACGCCAAAATGCACAAGACCCCGGCGCTGGCCTTGAAGCAAATCGCACTCGGCGCCGTCGGCATGTGCTGCCAAAAGACCAGTGAAGCCGAAGTGCTGGTGGACGCCGGCGTGCGCGATGTGCTGATTACCAATCAAGTGGTGGGTGCCGCCAAACTGCAACGCATCGCCGCGCTTGCAACGCGCGCGGTGATTGGCGTCTGCGTCGACGCTGCCGCCAATGCGCACGCCTTGTCGCAAGCTGCGCAGTCCGCAGGCAGCGACATTCACGTCTACATCGAAATCAATGCCGGCGCCAACCGCTGCGGCATCGAGGCTGGTGCGCCGGCGTTTGACCTGGCACGCCGCGTTGCCGCGTTGCCACATCTCAAGCTGATGGGCTTGCAGGCCTATCAGGGCAGCGCCCAACATTTGCGCACGGACGCCGAGCGGCGCGCGGCGATTGCCGAGGCCACCGCACGTGCTGCACGCACACGCGATCTCATGTTGGCTGCGGGTATCGCCTGCCCCATCATCACCGGGGCCGGCACCGGCACTTACGAGCTCGAAGCCGCGAGCGGCGTGTTTAACGAGTTGCAGCCCGGCTCCTACGCTTTCATGGATGCCGACTATGGCCGCAATGCTGCGCATGAGCCGTTTGCCCACAGCCTGTTCGTTCTCACCACCGTAATGAGCCGTCAGGCTGCACACGTGGTGGTCGATTGCGGCCTCAAGGCACACAGCATTGACTCGGGCATGCCGCTGGTCGTGGCGGATGCCGCAGGCGCAACGCTTTCAGGCCTTGAGTATCGCAAGGCTTCTGACGAACATGGCGTCATCTTTCCGGCTGCCGGCGTGTTGCCCACCGCCCTGCCCGCGCTCGGCGCCAAGCTGCGCCTGATCCCCGGCCACATCGACCCCACCGTCAATCTGCACGACTGGATCATCGGGGTACGTGACGGGGTAGTCCAGGAAATATGGCCGGTCACTGCGCGCGGAGCGATGTGGTGAAAACCCAGGCCACACTAACGGTGCACGGCCCCGGTCAACTGCGCAGCGCCTTCCGAAAACGCCTGCTCGATGCGCTGCGCGCTGATGCGCCCGAGGTGAAATGGCAAGACGTGCCGCAAGCCGGGCATCTGTTGATGACGCTCGATGCGCCGCGCGGCATCCCGTTTCCACCACTGGTCGAGGTGTCGATTCAGTATCCCGATTGCGTGGCAAGTGTGGTGTGGCAGCAAGAGCATGCGCAGGGCGAGACCACGATTCAAAACGGACAAGTGAAGGACGCAGCGCGTGGCACAGCGCTCGCTGCACGCCGGCCTCAATACGTTCAACTTGCCACCGATGGCAGCCTGCTGCTCGGCTTCGCGCTCGATATTGACCGCGATGGCGTGCTGGGGTTTTGTGCGGCGGCCGGGGCAGAAACCTACTTCCGCTTTTGCGGTGAATCTGCGGCGGCGGAACTGCTGACCGTCGGCAGCGCCAGCGAACAGGCGCTTGCCTGGGATGAGTGCTGGCCAGCGGGAGCGACGGCCTGCCAGGCTCTGCAACCGCAGGTACCTCTCGATGCGGGCGAGCGCCGCACGCTCGACGCACTTGCTGCCGCGTTTCGCGCCGAATGGCTTTGGTATGCGCATGCGCCGCCGGAAGAGACTGCGGTCGAGCGCCAACGCTACGAGGAAGCGGGCCGGCCAGTACACGCCATCAACGTAAAATCGCGCCAACTCGCCGTTCTCACTTCAGCCGCAGTTTCGAGTGTCGCCACCCCGCAGCAATGGATCGCGCAGCGCTTGCAAGACACCTGGGCGCAGACTTTGGCGTGAGTCCGAATTCACTCTCTTCATCTCCGATATGACCCAGCCCAGACAACACACGGTGCAATGCATTTCGCCCGGCGGCCTGCACCACATGGCCTACCGCGAATGGGGCGATGCTGCCAATCCGCGCGTGCTGTTTTGCGTCCATGGCCTGTCGCGCGTCGGCCGCGATTTTGACGACCTCGCGCGCGCCCTGTGTGGCAACTATCGCGTGGTCTGCCCCGACGTTGTGGGCCGTGGCAACAGTGGTTGGCTGGCCAACCCGGTGCATTATCAAATTCCGCAATATGTGTCGGACATGGTGACGCTGATTGCGCGCCTCAATCCGGGCGAACTGCACTGGGTCGGCACCTCCATGGGCGGCCTGATCGGCATGGGCCTCGCTTCGCTGCCGCAGTCGCCGATTCGCAAAATGGCGCTTAACGATGTGGGGCCGATTCTCAAGGCCGATGCACTCAAACGCATCGGCGAATATCTCGGTCAGTCGCCGCATTTTCCTGACTTCGCCAGCGCAGAAAAATATATTCGCGCCGTGAGTGCCACGTTTGGCCTCACGACGGATGCGCAGTGGAAGTTCCTGACCGAGATCAGTCTCAAACCTGCTGGCACCGGCTTCAAGATGCACTATGACCCCAACATCGCCGTACCCTTCAAGCAACAAGGCACGGGCAGCGTTGACATCGAGCTATGGCCGGTGTACGACGCCATCAAATGCCCGGTGCTGGTGACGCGCGGCGAGCACTCCGACCTGCTTTCGCGCGAGGCCCTGGCGCAGATGGCAGCGCGTGGACCGAAAGCGGCGACGGTGGAAATTCCCGGTGTCGGCCATGCGCCCATGTTCATGGATGCGTCCCAGATTGACATCGTGCGCAAGTTTCTGCTGACCTGATCCGGACTGCCGCGCATCATGCTTGGCGCGTCACGGCCCATCCATCCCACACATCCCCTGTATCCGTTTCCCATCAACCAACGAAAGAGAGCACCACATGAAAGTTGATCGATTCCACATCGGCGCGCGCCTGTCCGAAATGGCGATTCATCACGGCACCGTCTATCTGGCAGGGCAAATCGCCGAAGACGCCAGCGCCGATATGGAAGGCCAGACCCGCCAGGTGCTCGGCGCCATCGACAAGCTGCTCACTGAAGCCGGCACCGACAAGACACGCATCCTGATGGCGCAGATTTTTGTCTCCGACATGCGCCTGTTTGCCGACATGAACAAGGTGTGGGACGGCTGGGTCGTTGCCGGTCAAACGCCACCGCGCGCCACCGTCGAAGCCAAGCTGGCGACGCCGAAACATCTGGTCGAGATAGTGGTGACGGCGGCGCAGAAATAACCAAAAGGTCAGGCAACCGCCAGCAAGTAACTTTGCACCGGCTCGGCGAAGCCCTTGAGCCGCAATGCTTCACCCTGCGTGAGCTGGTGCGAAGCGGCGTTGCCGCCGAGGCATTCGGTGGTGCGCGGGTCCACCAGTATCTGGCCATGTGCGGCCTCCGAACACAGGCGCGCAGCCAAGTTGACTGCCGGGCCCACAGCGGTGTATTCGAGGCGCGATGCCCCGCCAATCACGCCGACCGTCACAAAGCCGGTAGCGACCCCCACCCCCAGCCCCAGGTTCAGATCGCCATCCGACCAGCGCGAGGTCACGGCGATGCCGTTCAATCGAATCTGCTGCGCCATCTGAAGCGCGCGCCTGGCGTGATCATCAAAGGCGATCGGCGCACCGATCAGAATCAGCACACCGTCACCGGCCTGGTCCTTGACGGTGCCGCCGAAGCTCGCCACCGCCGTGCCGACGGCGTCGTAATACTCACGCAGAATCTGGATCACCTGCTTGGACGAGGTCGCCGCCGAAAATGCGGTGAAGCCGCGCAAGTCGCAACACACCACGGAAAGCTCGATGGTCTGCTCGTCGGTCGCGCTCTTGAGGCCGCGCATGTTGACCATCTGCGCCACCTGCGGCGACAGAAAGCGCGCCATGAACTGGGCGCGGCGTCCCTGGGTGACGTGGTACTGGACTGCCCCGACCAGCAGGATCATCAGGCCGGTAATCCCTGAAATCGGGGCGACGGAGGTGGGCAGGAAGGTCGCCGCAGCCATGAAGGGCGCGCCCAGCGCAAATGAAATGCCACGCACCGCCTCGGCGCGATCCGGACGCCGGTTCAACATCAGCAGCACCGCAACACATCCGCAGAGCACCGCGAGCGCCATCGGCGCTGCGAATAGCCAGAAGGCCGGCTCGCTCAGTTCCTGTCCCACGGCAACATTGGTGAAATGCAAGGCGCGCTCGACCGGGAACAGCAGTGCAATCGCCCCGTCGAACAGCATCAATCCCTGAGCGAAACGCACCAGACGATCACCGCCGCGCGTCTTGAGTGTGCCGGCGGGAATGGTGCGCCGCACCCGCAACAGCCACTCAAACGCAAAGATTCCCGCTGCCACTTCCGGCCAGACAAACACGCCGTCCCAAGGCGGCACGCCGTGCATCAGGCGGTAAGGCGCCGCCACCAATACCTTGATGGCGATCGACAAACCCAAAAAAATCAGGAACAGCGAGAGCATGCGGCTGGCCGGCGAGTCACGATCGGCCACGAAAAAGGCCAATGCCATGCCGAGCGCGGCTATGCTGACAATCAAGGGGGCAAGATTGACTGAGTTCATGGATGAATTTTACGGCCTGGTGTGGCAGATCCCGCGCCACGACGCGCCAGCCATGACGCGCCATCGCAATAGCATCTCCAAGCAGTCCCGTTTTTGCCTGAAGCAGTTCCGCAGATCGATTTGCTACAATTGTCGCAATCTCCTACGCATTGAGGTGCAAACATGGGAACGCCGATTCGCGTCAACGACGACATATATTTGGCAGCTCAGCGGGTTGCAAGCGCCGAACGCCGCTCGATTCCGCAGCAGATCGAATTCTGGGCGTTGATCGGCAAAACCGCGCTCGAGAACCCCGACTTGCCGGTCGACTTCGTGCGCGAACTGCTGATCAGCAGGCACACCGACCGGGCGCTGGCCGAACCCTTCAAACCCAAACCAGCGAAAGCTGCAGCCAAATCACGCCCGGCACGGCGTCATGGCTGAAATCACCGTTCTGCAAATGCCGGCCTTCAAGCGGGCATACAAAAAACTCCACGGCCAGGGGCAGGAGTTGGTGGACCAAGCAGTCAGCCTGATCGTCTCCAACCCGGCTCTTGGGGAAGAAAAAAAAGGCGACCTCGCCGGCGTCCACGTCTACAAATTTCCGGTCAAGCGGCAGCAAATGCTGCTCGCGTACGAATGGAATCCTGCCACCCGGATACTGCTGCTATTGGGCAGCCACGAAAACTTCTATCGCACGCTTAAGCGCGGATAAGTTGTACCGTTTTGACGTCTGGCTGGGGCAGCTTCCTGTTGCTTATTGATGGTGCCGCTCGGTGCCGGCAGCGCCGGGCATAATCTGCTTTTGTTAAGCCGTACAGCGCTTTTCTTTCACCACGAGACTTTCCTATGACTCCATTTGCATTGAAATCGGCTGCATTGAAATCGCTGACCGCGCTAGTCTGGTTCGGCGCAGTTGCGGCGGCGCCAGTGCTGGCCCAGGACTACCCGGCCAAACCAGTCAAGCTGATCATCCCCTTCCCCACCGCAGGCACGGTAGACCCGGTCACCCGCATGCTCGCTGAAGCATTGGGCCGGGGCCTCGGACATAACGTGGTGGTCGAAAACAAGCCGGGCGCCAACGGCAACATCGGCACCCTTGAAGCGGTGCGCGCAGCACCGGATGGCTACACGCTGGTGGCCTCGTCTTCAGGCACCCTGGCGACCAACCCGGCACTGTACAAGAGCATGCCGTTCGACCCGAAGAAGGACCTGCTGCCGGTCGCGCTCTACGCTTCAGTCCCCAACATCCTGGTGGTGCATCCATCGCTGCCGGTAACAACGCTCAGTGAGTTCACCAGCTACGCGAAAAACAATCCGGGCAAGCTCAATTTCGGTTCATCCGGCAACGGCAGCTCAATGCATCTGGCTGGCGAGCTGTACCGCAAGATGAGCGCGACCGAGATGACGCATGTACCGTATGCACAGGTGGGTCAGGCCACGACCGACCTGATTGCCGGCCAGTTGCAGCTGATGTTCCAACTGGTGCCGGGTATCGCCCAGCACGCACGCTCGGGTGCGGTGCGGCCGATTGCGGTGCTGGCGCCGAAACGCCTGGCAGGTTTGCCCAATGTGCCGACCAGCGCCGAAGCCGGCATGCCGGGGCTGGAGTCATCCGCGTGGTTCGGCATCCTCGCACCGGTAGGGACACCGCGCGCCATCGTGCAGAAGCTCAATCGCGAAATCAACGCCGCGCTCAACGATGCCGGCTTGCTCAAACGTTATGCCGACCTTGGCGTTGCGGCATTGGGCGGCTCACCCGAGGAGTTCGCCAAATACTTGGACGACGAATCGCGCAAATGGAGCGAGGTGGTGCGCTTCTCCGGCGCCAAAATAGACTGAGCCGAGTGAGCAGACTGGGCTGCTATCGTCCGGAGCGTACCGCGTGAAGGTCACCATCCTCGGCACCGGCAGCATCGCGCTCGCCAGCGCCGCGCTGCTCGGCGGCCAGCACCACGTCACCCTGTGGTCGCCATCGGGACGCGGCATCGCCGGCCTTGAAGCGGGCAGGCTCGAAGTCTCCGGCACGGGTGTGGGTGCGGGTTTGAGTTCAGGGGCGGACACACTGAGTACCAGCGTGGCGGTGCACACCGCACCAGGGCTGGCAGATGCCCTAAACGGCGCGCAGGTGGTGATCGTGGCGGTGCCTGCCTATGGTCATGCGGCCGTGTTGCGTGCCTGCGCAGCCCATCTCGTCACCGGCCAGTCCGTATTCCTGATGCCGATGCTCAGTCTGGGCGGCCTGCTGTTGGCACAACGGTTGGCGCAACGCGGCGTGGCTTGCCTGATCGTTGGCTTCGGCACCACAGTCATGACCGCGCGCAAGACCGGGCCAGCCGCAGTGCGACTGTTGGCCCGGCGCGATCGCCTCGAGCTCGCCGCCCTGCCCCCATCTGATACGCCACGCGCACTGGCACTGGCGCGGAGTCTCTTCGGTGACCGCTTTGCCGCGCAATCGGACTTGCTCGCGATATCACTTTCGCAAACCAATCCGGTAGCCCACGTGCCGCTGGCACTGGCCAATTTGTCGCGCATGGAAAAGGGCGAGGCCTGGACCCAATACGACCACATGACAGGCGCCACAGCCCGCATGACCGTCGCGCTCGACCGTGAGCGCCTCGCTGTAGCCAGTGCGTTTGGCCTCAAGGTGCGCAGCATCGAAGAGCATTTTCACTATTCGTTCGGTGCGCCGCTAATGGATTTCAGCGGCCAATGCCTCTGGGTGCATGCCAATCTGGGCAGCCCTGCAGGGCCGGTGTCGCTCGACACCCGCTACATCACCGAAGATGTGCCGTTTGGGCTGGTGTTCTATGCGCGCATGGGGCGCATGGCCGGTGTGGCGACGCCGGTTGCCGACGGTTGCATCGCCCTGGCAAACGCTGCCTACGGGCGCCGCTTCGATCAGGACAACGATCTGCTCGCAGCCATTGCGCCCGAGAGCATCGGAATCGACGCATTGCGCAAGACGCTGGCAGGGTCACCCGGCGCGATCTCCTCGAAAAGTTGAACTACCGGTCACCACCCGGCCGGTTTGAATCATTCGTTGACGCAGGTAAGCTCAGTGTCGTAGACCTCGTTGAACGGCGCCTCCGTCCCGGCGTTGACATCCATTGCAGCGGTGAACCGGAATTGGGCCTTGGGGTGCATCAAATTTCTCCTTGGGGATGTGTGCAGTGGGCCTGGGCTTGCAATACAGAAACAGAGGTTCCGGTGTCGTGAGCCAGCGCGCCGCGAAGATTGACTATGCGGAGAATAGCCCTCATAATCTCCGCATGAAAAGCGGTAATAATATTTACATCTGGCAGCATCCCGATTGGCCCAAGTGGCGCCATGATGCCTTGGCGCTGGCGCCCTTGCTGACCGCGGCGCACCGTGCGCAAGGCCATCTTCTGGGCCGCATGCAGAGCCTTGGCCTGGGATTGCGCGAGCAAGCCACCTTGCAGATATTGACCGAAGACGTGCTCAAGACCAGCGCCATCGAGGGCGAGCTGCTCAACCCCGGCGCCGTGCGCTCGTCCATTGCCCGGCGCCTGGGGATTGACATTGGCGCCCTCGCCCCGGCCGACCGCAATGTGGAGGGCATCGTCGATGTGGTGCTCGATGCCACCAGCCACTATGACAAGCCGCTCACCGCTGCGCGCCTGTTTGGCTGGCATGCGGCATTGTTCCCCACTGGCTACAGCGGCCTCGCAAAAATCAATGCCGGTACGTGGCGCGACGATGCGGAGGGGCCGATGCAGGTGGTGTCCGGCCCGGTCACGCGACGCAAGGTGCATTACGAAGCGCCGCCCGCGCGCAAGCTGGCTGGCGCGATGACGGCATTCCTGAAATGGTTTGACGCACCGCCGCGCACCGACCCGCTCATCAAGGCCGGGCTGGCGCACCTCTGGCTGGTCACGGTGCACCCGTTTGACGACGGCAATGGCCGCATCGCACGCGCCGTGGGCGACATGGCCTTGGCACGCGCCGAGCCATCATCGCAGCGCTTTTATAGCCTGGCGGCGCAAATCGGGCGCGAGCGCAAGGACTATTACGACATACTGGAGCGGACCCAGAAAGGGTCGCTCGATGTGACGGCGTGGCTTGCGTGGTTTCTTGCCTGCCTGCGGCGCGCCAAGCAGGGCACCGACACCACGCTCTCCGCGGTGCTTGACAAAGCGCGCTTCTGGCAGCGCTGGGCCGGCACGCCTCTGAATGCCCGCCAGATCAAACTGCTCAACCTGCTGCTGGACGGTTTTAATGGCAAGCTGACCAGCAGCAAGTGGGGAGCGATTGCCAAGTGTTCACCGGATACGGCGCTGCGCGACATCAACGAACTGCTGATGCGCGGCGTTCTCAAAAGGTCCGAAGCCGGGGGGCGCAGCACCAGTTACGAGATCAGCCCCCTGCCCTGACAGCGCATGGCGGCAAGCCGTCAGGCGACTACCCGTCCGGATCAATCACACTCACGACGCGGGCCACGATTTCAGCGGTGGTATGCGCATCCAGCGTTTTGACCTAGCTCGCGAACTTCAGTTTATGCCCGCATTTGCGCCGAACGCGTGCTCGGTGAGTCTGGCGGAATCTGCGCAATCATTTTTGCCAGTACGGCAAACTCAGTCGTGGCACGGTCAAACTCATTGCCTATGGAAACAGCCACCATGGAGGAACAATTCTCAAGTTGGCTCTTGTCGGGGCAGGTGGAATCAAACCAAAATTCGACGGCTTCTGCGATAGGTTTTTCGCCGTGCCACGTAGTCATGATCTCATCCCATCGTTGACTTCCACCACCATCACCCACAACTGTCTCGTCGATTATGTCGTGGACACGCTCGCAATCGCGACCCCAACAACAAAAATATACGCATCATCCCAATTGAAGCAAACGCTCGGCAACCTTGCCGACAGTCTCTGCAGAAACGTTGTGCGCATTCCACGCAAGCAAACAGACGAATTTTTCGCTATTAATCGAAAGCGAAAGGGGCAATTTCGCGGGAGTAGAAGCGGAAAGGCAATACACCTCCCACCCTGATTTCTTGTTCCGGCCACAGCGCGTCAGATTTGGTGAAATCGTCATTCGTTCGGTTAAAAAATTGTATTCGTCATGACAGCCGCTCCCATACGGTTTCAGGGTAGTTTCCCGTAACCGCCCGGGCCATCACACGAACGGCAAGGCCTCATCGGTGACAGTGACCCGGCGGTAGTGGCCGGGCAGGGGCGTCCCAGGTCACCACTGGTGCGCGCCCGAGGCGAGAAAGCCGCCATCAAGCGGCATCACGATGCCGCTGACATACCCGGCGTCTTCGGAAGCGAGATAGGCCACGGCCGCGGCAACCTCCTCGGGCGTGCCGTAACGCCGCATCGGGATCGCGCTGGTGTAGGCCTGCCGGAAGGCGGCGCTATGCAGCACCTTGGTCATCGGCGTGTCGACCGGGCCGGGCGCGACGGCGTTGGCGGTGATGTTGTACTCGGCCAGCTCGACCGCCATCTGGCGCGTGAGCCCGATCACCGCAGCTTTCGAGGTTCCGTAGCCGGTGCGTCCCACGCCGACCGCGCGCATGCCGGCCACCGAGGCGATGTTGATGATGCGGCCCCACCCCTCGCGGCGCATCAGGCGCCCGCCGTGCTGCGAGCACAGCAGCACCCCGGTCAGATTCACATTGAGATGCGCCTGCCAGCTGTCCAGCGGGAAGTCGAGGAAGGGCGCGGTCTTCGCAATGCCGGCGTTGTTCACCACGATGTCACAGCGCTTCCATCGCGCATCAATGCCCGCGAAAGCGGCGGCTACGGACTGTGCGTCGCTGACATCGAGCCGCACGGCATCGGCACGATGCCCGGCGCTCTTCAGGGCCTCGGCCGTGACGCCGGCCTGGGTCTCGTCGATGTCGCCAATCAGGATGTGATGGCCATCGCGGGCGAGGCGGCCTGCGATGGCCGCCCCGATGCCTTTTGCTGCGCCGGTGACCAGTGCGATGCGAGTGATGGTGGGGGGTGGTGTCATAGTTGTCTCGATCCTGTTGACGGGCGTCACATCCGCAGCGATCAATCGCCGCGCACGCGCCCAAAATAGTCCTGCTCACCCATCTGACCGCCTTTGAGGGCGATCTCTAAACCATCGATAAGCGGATCATCCGAGTGTGCCCGGCACAGCGGGGCACCGGGCGTGAGTTCCGCGGCCATCTCCAGCGCGCGCACTCCCAGTTCCTGCATCGCGTAGCTCGACGTGTCCCCTCCGGCGATCACAAGCCGCCGCAGGCCGGTGCGCGCGATCAGCTCGCGCCCCAATCGTCCAAGAAAGCCGCCCAGCACGCGGGCGGAATGTGCTCCCGCAGTCATCATTGCCCTGCTTTCCGCGAGCGCGGGATCGTCTGGACCCTCTGCGGTATACAGCACGAGGCTCGCGCCACGAGACCAAGCGGCCATGGCCTCTTCGTAAACTGCCTGCTGAATCTCTGCGGCGCCGTCGGAGCGCAACAGCGCCGCCGCCGGCACGCGCAGTGTCTCGAAGCCGTGGCCGCGCGCCCAGGCGATCTGCTGCGCCGTGGCCGGCGAGGCGCTGCCGGAGAGCACCAGCAGCTGACGGACCGGCGCAATCCTAGGGAAGCGGGCCCTGACATCGGGGATCAGCCCGGCTGCGCGCCACCAGGCCGCCAGTGCGTATCCCACACCGGACGACCCCACCACGAACTGCGGCGCTTTTTGGGCTTCCTCCCAGAGCAAGCGCCCGGTCTCCCGCAGGCGAACATTGTCGAGCACGTCGAACAGCAGCATGGCGGGAGAGTCGGCCATGCGCTGTGCGAAACGCGCATCCACCTGCGCCGGCGGGCCGTCGAGATCCGCGATGCTCATGAGGCCCACCTTGGCTCTGGTCTGATGCGCGAGGTGACGAATCAGGTCGGCCTCGTGCATCGGCGTGACCGGATGTCGCACCATGGTGGGATGGCGGTCGAGGCGATAGACGGCGTCGCCGGCGGCCGCGAAATGGTTGCCGAACACCGTGTAGCGCTGCAGCGGCGGCGAGCCCGCCACGATCGGCACGGTGCGACCGGCGTTCAGATGCAGGCGCGCCCGGTCCACCACGTGACCGATGGAACCGACCTGCGGCGCGGAGTCGAAGGTGGAACACACCTTGTAATGCAATAGCGGCGCACCCAGCGCCCAGAGAGACTCCAGGACCGGCACGAGTTCCGCGTCCATTTCAGCGGGGGACATCGCGCGGCTGGTGCCGGCGACGCCGGCGCACTTCACGTCGGCATAGTGCATGGCGATCTCTGCCGCGCTCGGGGCGCGCAGGAACAGGATGGTGCGCAGGCCGGAAAGCGCCAATGCCTCCATCGCGTCGGTGGACCCGGTGAAGTCGTCGCCGTAGAACGTCAGCTCGAGCGCCGGGCTCATTGGACACCCCTGTGGTCACTCAAGTGACATCCGCCCTGCGGGAGGATGAGCGCTTCCTCCTTAGGGCGGCCGGGCGGAAGCGTTCATGCGCTGCGCTTGCCAAGAGCGGCGCCAGCACCTTGTCGGACACATCGGTCACCAGCCACACCGCATTGGCCTTGAGGACCCTGACCACGATCTCTTCCCACGACCCGATCGTCGTGACGCTTGCTGCTTCCGCCATCGGGCGTCTCCTGGTAATCGAAGCCTCAGGCCGCCATGGCGGATCGGGCGCCCAAGTTTAATCGCTCGCACGCGATCCGATGGCAGCAGCCGCTCAATGCGCCGCGCCCACGCCCCAGCGCTACCAGCGCCGCCGTCCCGAGCGGACGCTCTCGGTGTCGCATCGTCCAGACCCACCTCGAAACCTGGCTGGAGCAGGCCAGCGGCGAGGCTGGTGAAGCACCGCCGGCCCATGTCGAGCGAACCTTCCGCCGCTATCTCGAATGCGGCATCCTCGCTCACGGCTTCGCTCGCGCTTACTGCGACGAGTGTCAACACGATTTCCTGATCGCGTACTCCTGCAAATGTCGCGGCGTGTGCCCCTCCTGC
>JANNCZ010000037.1:0-14269 GCA_031387185.1 Burkholderiales bacterium | reverse complement strand
TTACTCGATAACCTTAGCGACCACCCCGGCGCCAACAGTACGGCCGCCTTCGCGAATGGCGAAGCGCAGGCCCTGTTCCATCGCAATCGGGTTGATCAGGGTCACGATCATTTTGATGTTGTCGCCCGGCATCACCATTTCGGTGCCTTCGGGCAGTACCACCGAGCCGGTCACGTCCGTGGTGCGGAAGTAAAATTGCGGACGGTAGTTGTTGAAGAACGGGGTGTGACGTCCGCCTTCTTCCTTGGACAGAACATAGACCTCGCACTCGAACTTGGTGTGCGGGGTGATCGAACCGGGCTTGGAGAGCACCTGACCGCGCTCGACGTCTTCGCGCTTGGTGCCGCGCAGCAGGACGCCGACATTGTCGCCAGCCTGGCCCTGGTCGAGCAGCTTGCGGAACATTTCGACGCCGGTGCAGACGGTCTTTTGCGTGGCTTTGATGCCGACGATTTCCAGCTCTTCGCCGACTTTGACGATGCCGCGCTCGACCCGGCCGGTGACTACCGTGCCACGGCCCGAGATGGAGAACACGTCTTCGATCGGGAGCAGGAAGGCGCCGTCAATGGCGCGCTTGGGTTCGGGGATGTAGTTATCCAACGCATCGGCGAGCTTCATGATCGCGCCTTCGCCCATTTCGCCTTTGTCGCCCTCTAACGCGAGTTTGGCCGAGCCGATGATGATCGGGGTGTCGTCGCCGGGGAATTCGTACTTGGAGAGCAGCTCGCGCACTTCCATTTCGACCAGTTCGAGCAGTTCTTTGTCGTCCACCATGTCGGCTTTGTTCATGAAGACGATGATGTACGGTACGCCGACCTGGCGCGCGAGCAGGATGTGTTCGCGCGTTTGCGGCATCGGGCCGTCGGCGCTCGATACGACCAGAATCGCGCCGTCCATTTGCGCGGCGCCGGTGATCATGTTTTTGATGTAGTCGGCGTGGCCGGGGCAGTCGACGTGGGCGTAGTGGCGGTTCTTGGTCTCATACTCGACGTGCGCGGTGTTGATCGTGATGCCGCGCGCTTTTTCTTCCGGCGCTGCGTCAATCTGGTCGTACGCTTTGGCTTCGCCGCCAAACTTGGCCGACAGCACCGTGGTGATCGCTGCCGTTAGCGTCGTCTTGCCGTGGTCTACGTGTCCAATCGTCCCTACATTCACGTGCGGCTTCGTACGCTCAAATTTACCCTTGGCCATTGCTATCTCCTAATCTAAAGAACGCGTATTGAATTTGAATGCGTGGCTGCGCTTACACGCGCCAACAAAATTATTTCTTTGCGCTGATGATCGCTTCTGCAACGTTCTTCGGCGCTTCGCTGTAATGCTTGAACTCCATCGTGTACGTGGCGCGGCCTTGCGTCGCCGAGCGCAGCGAAGTGGAGTAGCCAAACATTTCGGCCAGCGGTACTTCGGCCTTGATGATCTTGCCGCCACCGCCGGAAATGTCTTCCATGCCTTGCACCATGCCGCGACGGGAGGACAAATCACCCATCACCGTGCCAGCGTAGTCTTCCGGCGTCTCAACTTCGACCGCCATCATGGGCTCAAGCAACACTGGCGACGCGGCGCGCATGCCATCCTTGAATGCCATGGAAGCGGCCATCTTGAACGCGTTTTCGTTCGAGTCCACGTCGTGATACGAGCCAAAATGCAGCGTGCACTTGACGTCAACAATCGGGTAGCCCGCCAGCACACCAGCCGGCAGCGTTTCACGCAGGCCCTTCTCTACAGCCGGAATGAATTCGCGTGGCACCACCCCACCCTTGATTGCGTCAACGAACTCAAATCCCTTGCCCGGCGCTTGCGGCTCGACCTTGAGCACCACGTGGCCATACTGGCCGCGTCCACCTGATTGCTTGATGAACTTGCCTTCCGCGTCTTCCACAATCTTGCGAATGGTTTCGCGATAAGCCACCTGCGGCTTGCCCACGGTCGCCTCGACACCGAACTCACGCTTCATGCGGTCAACCAGAATCTCCAGGTGCAATTCACCCATGCCGGAGATGATGGTCTGACCTGATTCTTCGTCGGTATGCACACGGAAGGACGGGTCTTCCTGCGCAAGCCGGTGCAGGGCAATACCCATTTTTTCCTGATCAACCTTGGTCTTCGGTTCGACCGCCTGCGAAATCACCGGCTCCGGGAAAATCATGCGCTCAAGAATGATGAACTTGTCCGGATCGCACAGCGTGTCACCCGTCGTCGCGTCCTTGAGGCCCACGGCGGCAGCAATATCGCCGGCGCGCACTTCCTTGATTTCTTCGCGCTGATTGGCGTGCATCTGCAAAATACGGCCCACGCGGTCTTTCTTGCCTTTGACCGAGTTGTAAATGGTGTCGCCAGAGTTGATCACGCCGGAGTACACACGGAAGAAAATCAACTGGCCGACGAACGGATCAGTCATGATCTTGAACGCCAACGCCGCGAAACCTTCATCATCGGCAGCCCTGCGCTCGGTGGGATTGCCGTTTTCCAATTCGCCCTTCACTGGCGGAATGTCGGTCGGCGCGGGCATGAAATCGAGCACCGCGTCAAGCATCGCCTGCACGCCTTTATTCTTGAAGGCAGAGCCGCACAGCATCGGCACGATTTCGCTGGCGATGGTGCGCGTGCGCAGGCCGAACTTGACCTCGGCGATGGTGAGCTCACCACCTTCTAGATACTTGTTCATCAATTCGTCGCTGGCTTCGGCTGCCGCCTCGACCATCTTTTCACGCCATTCCTTGGCCTGCCCGAGCAAATTGTCAGGAATTTCCATGAGCTCGAACTTCATGCCCTGGGACGCCTCGTCCCACACAATCGCCTTCATGCGCACCAGATCGATCACGCCCTGGAACGTATCTTCCGCACCAATTGGAATCTGCAACGGAATTGGATTGGCCTTCAGGCGCGCCTTCATCTGGTCATAGACTTTGAAGAAGTTCGCGCCGGTGCGATCCATCTTGTTGACGAACGCAAGGCGCGGCACTTTGTACTTGTTGGCTTGGCGCCATACGGTTTCGGACTGTGGCTGCACACCACCCACCGCGCAATACACCATGCACGCACCGTCGAGCACGCGCATGGAACGCTCCACCTCGATGGTGAAGTCAACGTGTCCTGGGGTATCAATGATGTTGATGCGGTGCTCGGGATAGGTGCTGTCCATCCCCTTCCAGAAACAGGTGGTCGCAGCCGAGGTAATTGTGATGCCACGCTCGCGCTCCTGCTCCATCCAGTCCATGGTGGCCGCGCCATCATGAACCTCACCAATTTTGTGGCTGACACCAGTGTAAAAAAGAATGCGCTCAGTAGTGGTGGTTTTGCCCGCGTCGATGTGCGCGGAAATGCCAATATTGCGATACCGTTCGATAGGAGTCTTGCGAGCCACTTTGAGCACCTCTTTCTTAAAGATCAAGCCGTGTCAGACGCACGCCACGGCGGAAAAATTCTGGAGTACCGACACCAAACACTAACTGCGACTAGCTGCAGCCCAGCACACTAACGGCACCAACTGCACCTTAGCGCAACCACCTCAAGCAAAAGCGCCGCTTGTCAACAAGCGGCGCCTGTGCAGAAAACGGAAACAGGCGTCAGAAGCGGAAGTGCGAAAAAGCCTTATTCGCCTCAGCCATGCGATGCACCTCATCGCGCTTCTTGACTGCGCCGCCACGGCCTTCGGACGCCTCCATCAACTCGTTAGCCAAGCGCTGGCCCATCGATTTTTCGGAACGCTTGTGGGCGGCTTCGCGCAACCAGCGCATCGCCAGCGCCATGCGGCGGATCGGACGCACCTCAACCGGCACCTGATAGTTGGCACCACCGACGCGACGGCTCTTGACTTCGACCATAGGCTTGGCATTAGTGAGCGCCAGACCAAACACCTCAAGCGCGTTCTTGCCGGACTTCTTGGTGATCTGATCAAGCGCGCCATAAATGGTGCGCTCGGCCACCGACTTCTTGCCGGAGAACATCAACACATTGACAAACTTGGCGACATCGACACTGGCGAATTTAGGATCCGGCAGGATGTCACGTTTGGGAACTTCACGACGACGGGGCATGGTTCACCTCAACCTTTAAGCAGCTTTGGGGCGCTTTGCGCCATATTTCGAACGGGACTGTTTGCGATCTTTGACGCCTTGGGTATCAAGCGAACCGCGCACCATGTGATAACGCACACCGGGCAGGTCTTTGACGCGGCCGCCGCGAATCAGCACAACCGAGTGTTCCTGCAAATTGTGGCCTTCGCCGCCAATGTAGGAGATGACTTCGAAACCGTTGGTGAGACGCACTTTTGCGACTTTGCGCAGTGCGGAGTTCGGCTTTTTTGGCGTCGTTGTGTAGACGCGGGTGCAGACGCCGCGCTTTTGCGGGCTGCGCTGCATTGCCGGGACCTTGCTCTTGGTCTTGGGCGCCTGGCGCGCCTGGCGCACCAATTGATTAATGGTTGGCATGAAGAATTCCGTATTTTATTGTGACTGCGCGAGCTGCGATTGACCAGCGCAAACAAAGACTTGGGATAGTAACGCTTTTAGACAACATTGTCAATGTAATCAGCAGATTCGCGAGATGTGCTGTGCGCTGGCCCCGGGGCCAGCGCGCCTTCACATTTCAGCGATTTCCACTCTGACAGCTTGGGCGGCGTTAGGCCGCTTCTGCGGTTTCAGCCGGCACCTCAGCCGCTTCGGTTTCGAACACCGATTCAGCCGCTTCGGTCTCTTTCGCACGCCGGGCCTTGTGATACGCCATGCCGCTGCCGGCCGGAATCAGGCGGCCAACGATGACGTTTTCCTTGAGGCCACGCAGCTCGTCCCGTTTGCCCATGATGGCGGCTTCGGTCAGAACACGCGTGGTTTCCTGGAACGAAGCAGCCGAAATAAACGAATCGGTCGACAGCGAAGCCTTTGTGATGCCGAGCAAAACATGCTCGAACGTGGCTGGCCGCTTGCCTTCCGCGATCACACGATCATTCTCGTCCAGCAGATCCGAGCGTTCGGCTTGCTCGCCGGTGATGTACTTGGTGTCGCCGGGATCAGCGATCTGTAAGCGCCGCAACATCTGGCGCACGATGACCTCGATGTGCTTGTCGTTGATCTTCACGCCTTGCAAACGGTAGACGTCCTGCACTTCGTCGGTAATATAACGCGCCAGCGCTTCAACGCCTTGCAAACGCAGAATGTCGTGCGGATCGGCCGGGCCGTCGACCACCATCTCGCCCTTGTTGACCACCTGGCCGTCGTGCACCAGCACTTGCTTGTCCTTGGCGATCAGGAACTCGTGGGCCACGCCCTCAAGATCCGTAATCACGAGACGCTGCTTGCCCTTGGTATCTTTGCCGAACGACGACGTACCCGTCACTTCAGCCATCATGCCGGCATCCTTGGGCGCACGCGCCTCGAACAGCTCGGCCACCCGCGGCAAGCCGCCGGTAATGTCGCGCGTCTTGGACGACTCTTGCGGAATCCGCGCCAGCACTTCGCCTACGCCCACCGCCTGGCCGTCTTTGACGGTGATGAGGGAGCCAACCTGGAATGAAATTGTTACCGAATGGTCTGTGCCGGCGATCTTGACTTCTTCACCACGGTCGTTGATGAGCTTGACCTGCGGGCGCACACCCTTGGTTTTGGCCGACATCGAACGCTTGGGGTCAATCACTACCAGCGTGGACAAGCCCGTCACTTCGTCCATCTGCTTGGCGACAGTAGCGCCTTCTTCCACGTTTTCGAACTTCACCGTACCTGCATACTCGGTGATGATCGGACGCGTATGCGGGTCCCACGTGGCCAGAATGCCGCCGGCCTTGACCGGCTTGCCGTCAGCCACCGCCAATGTTGCGCCATACGGCACCTTGTGACGCTCACGCTCGCGCCCGTTGTCGTCCGTCACCAGCACCTCGCCGGAGCGGGAGATGACAATCTTCTCAGCCTTGACGTTGGTCACATAGCGCATGGTCGCGGTAAAGCGGATCACGCCATTCGACTTCGACTCAACCGTCGAGGCTGCTGCCGCACGCGATGCCGCACCGCCGATGTGGAAGGTACGCATGGTGAGCTGGGTACCCGGCTCGCCAATCGACTGGGCTGCAATCACGCCAACCGCTTCACCCGTATTGATCAGTGAACCACGCCCGAGGTCGCGGCCATAGCAACTGGCACACAGCCCGTAACGGGTATCGCAGGTCAGCGGGGTGCGTACGCGCACTTCGTCGATGCTCAGCGACTCAATCAACTCCACCGCATCTTCATCCAGCAGAAAGCCGGTGGCAAACATTACGTTCTGTGTTTCCGGATGCAACACATCGGCGGCAGTAACGCGGCCAAGAATGCGCTCGCGCAATGGCTCGATCACCTCACCGCCTTCGACCAATGCCTTCATGGTCGCACCGTTGGAGGTGCCGCAATCATTTTCGATCACCACCAGGTCTTGCGTGACGTCGACCAGACGGCGTGTCAGGTAGCCCGAGTTGGCGGTCTTCAAGGCAGTGTCAGCCAGGCCTTTACGTGCGCCGTGCGTCGAGATGAAGTACTGCAGCACGTTCAGGCCTTCACGGAAGTTGGCCGTGATCGGGGTCTCGATGATCGAACCATCCGGCTTGGCCATCAGGCCGCGCATACCCGCGAGCTGGCGAATCTGCGCCGCCGAACCGCGCGCGCCTGAGTCGGCCATCATGTAGATTGAGTTGAACGATTCCTGGCGCACTTTCTTGCCGTGGCGGTCAATCGTCTCTTCGGTGCCGAGCTGGTCCATCATGGCCTTGCCGACTTGATCGCCAGCGCGACCCCAGATGTCCACCACCTTGTTGTAGCGCTCGCCCTGGGTTACCAGGCCCGAGGTGTACTGCGCCTCGATCTCCTTGACCTCGGTTTCGGCCTTGCGAATGATGTCGTGCTTGACCGGCGGCACCAGCATGTCGTCCATGGCAATCGAAATACCGGCCCGCGTCGCCAGACGGAAGCCCGACTGCATCAGCTTGTCGGCGAAGATCACCGTCTCACGCAGACCGCAACGGCGGAACGACGCGTTAATCAGACGCGAAATCTCTTTCTTTTTGAGCGCCTTGTTGAGCAAGGCATACGGCAAACCAGCCGGCAGAATCTCCGACAGCAGTGCGCGGCCTGCAGTGGTCTGGATGCGGCTGACCTTGCTGGTGCGCACGCCCGTGACTTTGTCAATTTCGGTTTCGCGAATGCGCACCACGATGCGCGATTGCAATTCGACCTGCTTGTTGTCCAGGGCGCGCTGCACTTCCATCAGGCCGGAAAAGACGATGCCCTCACCGACGCCATTGATGCGCTCGCGGGTGGCGTAGTACAAACCGAGCACGATGTCCTGCGACGGCACGATTGACGGTTCACCGTTGGCCGGGAACAGCACGTTGTTCGACGCCAACATCAGCGTGCGTGCTTCGATCTGCGCTTCGAGCGACAACGGCACATGCACCGCCATCTGGTCGCCGTCGAAGTCGGCGTTAAACGCCGAGCACACCAGCGGATGCAGCTGGATCGCCTTGCCTTCGATCAGCACCGGCTCAAACGCCTGAATGCCAAGACGGTGCAGGGTCGGTGCGCGGTTGAGCATCACCGGATGTTCGCGAATCACTTCTTCAAGGATGTCCCACACCTCGGGCGACTCTTGCTCCACGCGCTTCTTGGCCGCTTTGATCGTCGTCGCAGTGCCGAGCAATTCGAGCTTGTTGAAGATGAATGGCTTGAACAGTTCGAGCGCCATCTTCTTTGGCAACCCGCACTGATGCAGTTTGAGCTGCGGGCCGACCACGATGACCGAACGGCCAGAGTAGTCGACGCGCTTGCCGAGCAGGTTTTGACGGAAACGGCCGCCTTTGCCTTTGATCATGTCCGCCAGCGATTTCAGCGCGCGCTTGTTTGCACCGGTCATGGCTTTGCCACGGCGGCCATTGTCAAGCAGCGAATCGACTGCCTCTTGCAACATGCGCTTCTCGTTACGCACGATGATTTCCGGCGCTTTGAGCTCGAGCAGACGCTTCAAGCGGTTGTTGCGGTTGATTACGCGGCGATAGAGATCATTGAGGTCCGAGGTCGCGAAACGACCGCCATCAAGCGGCACCAGCGGACGCAGATCGGGCGGCAACACCGGCAACACTTCGAGCACCATCCACTCGGGCTTGATGCCCGACTTCATGAAGGCTTCGATGATCTTGAGGCGCTTTGCATACTTCTTGATCTTCGCTTCCGACCCGGTTTTCTCCAGATCGGCGCGCAAGGTTTCGGCTTCGTGCGGCAGATCGAGCGAACGCAGCAGGGAGCGAATGCCTTCGGCACCCATCGAGGCGCTGAACTCGTCACCGAATTCTTCAACCTTGGCCAGATAATCATCTTCGGTCAGCAACTGGCAGCGCTTGAGGCCTTCGGTCATGCCGGGGTCGGTCACGACATAGGCTTCAAAGTACAGGACGCGCTCGATATCGCGCAGCGTCATATCGAGCACCATGCCCAAACGGCTCGGCAGCGATTTGAGGAACCAAATGTGCGCGGTGGGGGATGCCAGTTCGATGTGCCCCATGCGCTCGCGGCGCACTTTTTGGAGCGTGACTTCGACGCCGCATTTTTCGCAGATCACGCCACGGTGCTTGAGGCGCTTGTATTTGCCGCACAGGCACTCGTAGTCCTTGATGGGGCCAAAAATCTTGGCGCAAAACAGGCCATCACGTTCCGGCTTGAAGGTGCGGTAATTGATGGTCTCAGGCTTCTTGACCTCACCGTACGACCACGAACGGATCTTCTCGGGGGAGGCCAGTCCAATGCGGATCGCATCAAACTCTTCTTCCTGGGTGACTTGCTTGAACAGATCGAGCAGGGCTTTCATGTTTGTGTCACTCCGGTAAGATTAATGGCGGTCGAGATCGATGTCGATCGCGAGCGAACGGATTTCCTTGACCAGCACGTTGAACGACTCCGGCATGCCGGCTTCGATCTTGTGGTCACCCTTGACGATGTTTTCGTACACCTTGGTGCGGCCCTGCACGTCGTCTGACTTGACGGTGAGCATCTCCTGCAGCGTGTAGGAGGCGCCGTAGGCTTCCAGCGCCCACACCTCCATTTCGCCGAAGCGCTGGCCGCCGAACTGCGCCTTGCCGCCCAGCGGCTGCTGGGTAACCAGACTGTAGGGGCCGGTCGAACGGGCGTGCATCTTGTCATCGACCAAGTGATGCAGTTTGAGCACATGCATGTAGCCCACTGTGACCGAGCGTTCAAAGGCCTCGCCGGTGCGGCCATCAACCAACGCCACCTGGGTCTTGCTGGCCGTGAAGCCGCGCGCCTTGGCAAAATCGTCAGGGTAGGCCAGATCAAGCATGCTGCGAATTTCCTCTTCCGTCGCGCCATCGAACACCGGCGTTGCGAACGGCGCGCCCGCGCGCAGGTTGCGCGCCAGATCGAGCACCTCTTCGTCCGACAAATGCGCTAGGTCTTCCTGCTTGCCGCTGGTGTTGTAAAGCTTCTCCAGAAACTTGCGCACTTCCGCCACCTTGCGTTCAGCCTTGAGCATCTCGGCAATACGCTGGCCGATACCCTTGGCGGCCCAGCCAAGATGCACTTCAAGAATCTGGCCAACGTTCATCCGCGACGGCACACCGAGCGGGTTGAGGACGATATCGACGGGCGTACCGTCGGCCATGTGCGGCATGTCCTCCACCGGCACGATGCGCGACACCACGCCCTTGTTGCCGTGACGGCCAGCCATCTTGTCACCAGGCTGCAGGCGGCGCTTGACCGCCAGATACACCTTGACCATCTTGATCACGCCGGGCGGCAGTTCGTCGCCCTGGGTCAGCTTTTTCTTTTTCTCTTCAAACGCCTGGTCGAACTGCACACGCTTTTGCGCCAGACCGTCTTTGAGCTGTTCGAGTTGCTGTGCCGACTCTTCAGTGGCCAGGCGAATGTCGAACCAGTGATAGCGTTCCAGATCGGCCAGATACTCCTTGGTGATCTTGGCGCCCTTGGCGAGCTTCTTCGGTCCGCCGTTGGCGACCTTGCCGCCGAGCATGCGTTCGATTCGCGCAAAGGTGTCGTTCTCGACAATCCGCATCTGGTCGGCCAGATCCTGCTTGTAGCTCTTGAGCATGTCATCGATGATCGACTGCGCACGCTTGTCGCGGTCAATGCCTTCGCGCGTGAACACCTGCACGTCGATCACCGTGCCGGCAATGCCGGACGACACGCGCAGCGAGGTGTCTTTGACGTCGCTGGCCTTCTCACCAAAGATTGCGCGCAGCAATTTTTCTTCCGGCGTCAACTGGGTTTCGCCCTTGGGCGTGACCTTGCCAACCAGCACGTCACCGGCCTGCACTTCCGCGCCGATGTAGACAATGCCTGACTCGTCGAGACGGCCGAGCTGGCCTTCCGACAAGTTGGAGATGTCGCGGGTGATTTCTTCCGAACCCAACTTGGTGTCACGTGCAACCACACTGAGTTCTTCGATATGGATCGAGGTGTAGCGGTCTTCCGCCACCACACGCTCGGAAATCAGGATCGAGTCCTCGAAGTTGTAGCCGTTCCAGGGCATGAACGCGACCAGCATGTTCTGGCCCAGCGCGAGTTCGCCCAGGTCGGTCGAAGCACCGTCGGCGATCACGTCGCCCTTCGACACCTTGTCGCCCGCTCTGACGATCGGGCGCTGGTTGATGTTGGTGTTCTGATTCGAGCGCGTGTACTTGATCAGGTTGTAAATATCGACGCCCGCTTCACCGGCCACGGTTTCGTCGTCGTTGACGCGAATCACCACACGGCCGGCATCCACGTAATCAACATTGCCGCCACGCAGGGCCTGCACGGTCGTTCCAGAGTCTACGGCGACAGTACGCTCAATGCCGGTGCCGACCAGCGGCTTTTCGGCGCGCAGGCAAGGCACGGCCTGACGCTGCATGTTCGAACCCATCAAGGCACGGTTGGCGTCGTCGTGCTCCAGGAACGGAATCAGCGAGGCCGCGACCGACACGATCTGCCCCGGCGCCACGTCCATGTATTCAATACGGTCCGGCGTCGACAGAATGGTTTCGCCCTTGTTGCGCGAGGTCACCAATTCGTCAGTCAGCTTGCCGTTTTTGTCGAGGCCCGCGTTCGCCTGCGCGATCACATAGCGGCCTTCTTCAATCGCGGACAGGTAATCAATTTCGTTGGTGACCTTTTGGTTCACTACGCGGCGATACGGCGTCTCCAGGAAACCGTATCGGTTCAGGCGCGCGTAGAGTGCGAGCGAGTTGATCAGGCCGATGTTCGGGCCTTCCGGTGTTTCAATCGGGCAGACCCGGCCATAGTGGGTCGGGTGCACGTCGCGCACCTCAAAGCCGGCGCGCTCACGCGTCAGACCGCCCGGCCCAAGGGCCGACACGCGGCGCTTGTGGGTGATCTCTGAGAGCGGGTTAGTCTGGTCCATGAACTGCGACAACTGGGACGAGCCAAAGAACTCGCGAATCGCTGCCGATATCGGTTTGGCATTGATGAGGTCATGCGGCATCAGATTTTCGGTCTCGGCCTGGCCAAGACGCTCGCGCACGGCCCGCTCAACGCGCACCAGGCCGGCGCGAAACTGGTTTTCCGCCAGCTCGCCGACACAACGCACGCGGCGGTTACCGAGGTGATCGATGTCGTCGATTTCGCCGCGGCCATTGCGCAGGTCCACCAGAATTTTGATGACGGCAACGATGTCTTCGTTTGACAGAATGCCGGGACCTTCGAGCTCTTCGCGGCCAACGCGGCGGTTGAACTTCATGCGGCCGACAAACGACAGGTCGTAACGGTCGGCGTCAAAGAACAAGCTGTTGAACAGCGACTCTACCGAATCTTCGGTCGGCGGCTCGCCAGGACGCATCATGCGGTAAATCGCCACGCGTGCGCCCATCTGGCTTTCGATCTCGTCGTTGCGCAGCGTGCTCGAAATATAGCCGCCGTGGTCGAGGTCGTTGATGAACAGGGTCTTGATGTCTTTGATGCCGGCGTCACGCAGCGCGGTGAACACCGTTTCGGTGATCTCGTCGTTGGCCTTGGCGACGATCTCGCCAGTCTCGGTATCGACCACGTTGTGCGCCAGCGTACGGCCCAGCAGATAGTCGTCCGGCACTGCAATCTTTTTGAGGCCGGCCGCTTCGAATTCACGAATATGTTTGGCGGTGATGCGCTTGTCTTTGGCAACCATGACCTTGCCGGTCTTGTCGGTGATGTCGAAACGGGCGATCTCGCCGCGCATGCGCTCGGGCACCACGTCGAATTGCGCGCCTTCCTTTTGAATATGGAAATTCTCGAAATCAAAGAAACTGGCGAGAATGTCTTCGTTGCTCAACCCGATGGCCTTGAGCAGAATCGTGACGGCCATCTTGCGGCGGCGGTCGACGCGGAAAAACAGCACGTCTTTGGGGTCAAACTCAAAATCAAGCCACGAGCCGCGATAGGGAATGATGCGCGCCGAAAACAGCAGTTTGCCCGACGAATGGGTCTTGCCGCGGTCGTGCTCAAAGAATACGCCGGGCGAGCGGTGCAACTGCGACACGATGACGCGCTCGGTGCCGTTGATGACGAACGAGCCAGTGGTGGTCATGAGCGGAATCTCACCCATGTAGACCTCTTGCTCCTTGATCTCCTTGATCTTCTTCTTCGACGGGTCTTCCTTGTCGAGCAGGATCATGCGCACCTTGGCGCGCAGGGGCGAGGCGAACGTGAGGCCGCGCTGCTGGCATTCCTTGACGTCAAACGCGGGCTGGCCGAGCTGGTAGCTCACATACTCAAGCCGCGCATATTCGTTGTGGCTGACGATCGGGAAAATGGACGAAAACGCCGCCTGCAAACCGTCGACACGGCGCGCATTCGCGGGCGCATCAACCTGCAAAAAGCGTGCGTAGGATTCGAGCTGGGTCGCGAGCAAAAACGGCACGTTTTGCACGCTTGCCCGTTTGGCAAAGCTCTTGCGAATGCGTTTTTTCTCGGTGAACGAATAAGCCATGACTTCTCCCGATTACTGCTTTGGATGGCGGGCTGCGCTTGGGCGCACCCCGTGTTTGACTGGGATTGACTGTGACGGAACGATTCCGAAGCGCCCGGCGGTTGGCCACTACCAACCTATGGCGGACGGCCGCGCATTGCACGCGGCCCGGCCAGGCTTGCACTTCTGCAGTCGATTCAGAAGATACAGGGCAGACCAGCACGCTCGCCTGCCCTGTAGCCTCTCGTGCGCAAAACCCACCGGCCGGGCCGGAAGGTTTTGCGCCGTGAAGCTTTACCGCAATTACTTGACTTCGACTTTCGCGCCGGCGTCTTCGAGCAGCTTTTTGAGGGCAGCGGCGTCTTCTTTCTTGATGCCTTCCTTGACCGCCTTCGGTGCGCCATCGACCAGGTCTTTGGCTTCCTTGAGGCCGAGGCCGGTGGCTGCGCGCACGACCTTGATCACTTCGACTTTCTTTTCGCCAGCGGCGAGCAGATTGACGGTGAACTCGGTCTGCTCTTCGGCAGCGGCAGCGGCGCCAGCGGCGGGAGCGGCAACAGCGACTGCGGCTGCGGCTGCGGACACGCCAAACTTCTCTTCCATCATCTTGATGAGTTCTGCAACTTCGAGCACCGATTTGGCGGCGATCGCGTCGAGGATTTCCTGATTGCTAAGTGCCATGATGTGTTACTCCGTTAACTTGAGAAAACTAAAGGTTTGCTGGAACGCGTTACTGGTTGGAAATGACAAACAGCTTGCGAGGTGTTCCGGTGACTGAAACGGGCTATGCGGCCTGCTGCTCTTTTTGATCGCGTACCGCAGCGAGAGTGCGAACCAGCCGGCTCGGCACTTCGTTGAGAGTGCGGACAAACTGCACAATTGGCGCCTGCATGGTGGCCATCAGCTTCGCAATCAACTCATCGCGCGAGGGCATGCTGGCCAAGGCCTTCACACCATTCGCATCCATCACGAAGTTGGCCATTGCACCACCCTTCACGACGAGCTTGTCGTTGTCTTTTGCGAAAGCCGACAACACCTTGGCGGCAGCGACCGGATCAGTGGAGATGCCATAAATGAGCGGCCCCACCATCTTGTCGGCCAGACCGGCGAAGGGGGTACCCTCGACGGCGCGGCGCGCCAGCGTGTTTTTCAACACGCGCAGATAAACCCCTCCTTCGCGCGCTTGCTTGCGCAACGAGGTGATTTTTCCCACTTCCAGACCACGGTACTCCGCGACGATGATCGACTGCGCCTTGGCAATTTCTGCCGAGGTTTCTGCGACCACTGCCTGCTTTTCCGAAAGGTTGAGACCCACGGTCTTGCTCCTGGTTATGGCGTCAGG
>JANNCZ010000022.1:0-11738 GCA_031387185.1 Burkholderiales bacterium | reverse complement strand
TCGCGCCAACGCTCGGCCAGGTGCATATCGGCGATTTCCTGTTTCGAGGTGCCGGCAAATTTTTCGAGCGCAGCGCGGATCGGCTCGGAGTCGATACCGCGCATCAGCTTGCCGATCAGTTGCAGATGGCGGCGCTTGCCCTCGTGGGCGGTGATCCGCGCGGTTTCGATCAGCGCATCCTGCAGTTTCTCGGGCAAGCCGAGGGATTCAATTTTGTCGCGCGAGAGTTCGGCGACTTTTGCGCCGAGGTCTTGCGCGGCCGTGCTGTCGCGCTTCTTTTGCGATTTGCTCGGGCGGTCGCCGTAGTCGAAATCGTCGTGCTCTGACTTGGTGGGGTCGATCAAAGTGCCGCGCGAGTGGGTGGACATGAGTGGGTGCCGTGAAGGGTGCCGTTAAGGGTGAAAAGCGCGCGGGAGCAGCGGATCGGTGGGACGGCGCCGCGTCTGATGGGACGGTGGGCGCCGCCGGGTGCGACTGAGACGGCAGGCCGCGCCTGGTGCAACGGCTTCAGTCGAAGAAGCGCTGCCACCTATAATTATAGATTCGCCCTCTGCTTGACCACCTCCTTCGCGCCCTACATGTCCACTCCCCGTTTCTCTTTCTCCCCCGATCAATTGCGCAACATGTCGGTTGATGTGCTCGCGCAAGCCAAAACCCAGGGCGCTACTGCGGCCGAAGTCGAAATTTCTGAAGGTGTTGGTCTCTCGGTTTCGGTGCGCAAGGGGGAGGTCGAGACGATTGAACACAACCGCGACAAGGGCGTGTCGGTCACCGTCTATATCGGGCAGCGCAAAGGCTTTGCCAGCACATCGGATTTTTCGTCTGCCGCATTGAAGACCACGGTGGAAGCGGCGCGCAACATTGCGCGCTTCACCGCTGAAGACGATTGCGCGGGTCTGGCCGATCCGGCGCTCTTGGCCTGCGACGTGGTCGATCCGCATTTGTTGTACCCGTGGAATGTCGATGTGCCGCGCGCCATTGAGATCGCGCGCCAGACCGAAGCGGCGGCGCTCCAGGTCAGTCCGATGATCCGCAATTCCGAAGGCGCGAGCGTGTCGGCGCAACAATCCCAGTTCGTCTACGCCAACAGCCACGGCTTCAGCGGCGGTTACCCGTCGTCGCGCCACTACGTGTCGGTGTCGGTGATCGCGGCCAAATCGGCGCGTGCCAAGAATGCGATGCAACGCGACGATTGGTACGCCTCGGCGCGCGATGCGAATGACTTTCCGGCGAGTGCGAAGATCGGCGACTATGCCGCGCGCCGCGCGCTGGCGCGTATTGGCAGCCGCCGCATTTCGACGCGCCAATGCGCGGTGTTGTTTGAAGCACCGCTCGCGACCGGCCTGGTCGGCTCGCTGGTGTCTGCGGTGAGCGGTGGCAGTCTGTATCGCAAGACCACGTTTTTGCTCGACGCTCTCGGTAAAAAAATCTTCCCGAAGAACATCACCATCACCGAAGACCCGAACGTGCGCAAAGGTTTCGCCAGCGGGCCGTTTGACGGCGAAGGCGTGGCCACGCACAAGCGCGATATCGTGCGCAATGGTGAATTGAAAGGCTACTTCCTCGGCAGTTATTCGGCGCGCAAGCTCGGCATGACCAGCACTGGCAACGCCGGCGGCAGCCACAACCTGGTGTTGCAGCCGACTGTGCGCGACGATTTCGCGGCGATGCTGAAACGCCTCGGCACCGGCCTGCTGGTCACAGACCTGATCGGCCACGGCGTCAACATGACCACCGGCGACTACTCGCGCGGCGCTGCCGGGTTTTGGGTTGAGAAGGGCGAGATCGTGCATCCGGTTGAGGAGATCACGATTGCCGGCAATCTCAAAGACATGTTTCTCGGTATCGGCGCGGTGGGCAGTGATCTGATTACGCGCGGCAGCACCACAGCGGGTTCGGTGTTGATCGAGCGCATGACGGTTGCTGGCGAGTGAGGCTGGCGCAATAATGTGTGTTCTGGTCAATCTGAGGCGTAGTGCCGCAGCGCCGCAATGCAAAGGCCACGCCTTAAAAGTGGGTTAAGCCGAAACCGGTAGAATCGCGGGCTTTCGTCCAACCCACACCAAGACTGCGCCAAGACTGCGGTCCCAAGGCTGCGGTTGCGGACAATTGCAGCAGCGGGCACGGATGTTTTGCAAGCGGCTCACCTCAGAAGCTGCCAATCATAAAATTTTGAACGGAGACACGGTGTAATGGAATACCTCCTCAAGTTTTCCAGGGTGGTGGACTGGGTCAATGCCAAGCTCGGCATTCTCGCCAACGCCAGCGTGCTGATCGCCTGTGTGGTCAGCGCCGCCAACGCGATGATCCGCTACGCGTTCGACATCAGTTCCAACGCCTGGCTCGAACTGCAGTGGTACCTGTTTGCCGTGGTGGTGATGCTGGGCACGTCCTACACCTTGCAAAAGAACGAGCATGTGCGGGTCGATGTGTTCTACATGCAGCTATCGCCAAAGATGCAGGCGTGGGTCGACATCATCGGCGGCGTGCTGTTTCTGCTGCCGGCCTGCGCGGTGATCGGCTATTACTCGTGGCCGTTCTTTTATGAATCCTGGTTCCGCAACGAGATTTCGACCAATGCCGGCGGGCTGTTGCGCTGGCCGGTGAAATTTCTGATCCCGCTCGGATTTTTTCTGCTGTTCTTGCAGGGGCTGTCTGAAATCATCAAGCGCATTGCCGTTCTCGAAGGCCTCAAGGTTGAACTGGCCGCATACGAAAGGCCAGACCAATGATCCCGGCAATTTCCCTGGAGTACATGCCGCCCTTGATGTTCGCGGGGCTGGTGCTGTTCATGCTGTTCGGCTATCCGGTGTCGTTCTCGCTGGCGGCGGTCGGGCTGTTTTTTGGTTTCTTTGCGATCGAATGGGGTTACTTTACCCCGGCCTTTTTACAGGCGATTCCCGGACGCATTTTCGGCAGCATCCTGTCCAATGACTTGCTGCTGGCGATCCCGTTCTTTACTTTCATGGGGACGATTCTGGAGAGGTGCGGACTCGCCGAGGACATGCTCGAATCGATGGGCCAGTTGTTCGGCACGGTGCGCGGCGGCCTCGGCTACTCGGTCATCATCGTCGGCTTCATTCTTGGCGCAGTGACTGGCACGGTGGCGGCGCAGGTGATCGCGATGACCCTGATTTCGCTGCCGATCATGATGCGCTACAAGTACGACATGCGCTACGCCACCGGTGTGCTGGCGGCGTCGGGTACGATCACCCAGTTGGTACCCCCGTCACTGGTGTTGGTGGTGCTGGCTGACCAGCTTGGCAAATCGGTGGGCGACATGTATCTGGGCGCCTGGGGCCCGTCACTGATGCAGATTGCGTTCTTCGCGGCGTACACCTTCCTGCTGTCGGTCGTCAAGCCGCATTACCTGCCGGCGATTCCGAAAGAAGACCTCACGCTGGTGGGCTGGCCGCTGTGGAAAAAGTGTCTGGCCGGCATCGTGCCTTCTGCCGTGCTGATCTTTTTGGTGCTCGGTACCATGATGTTCGGCATTGCGACGCCGACTGAAGCGGGCGCGATGGGCGCGATTGGCGCCATCGTGTTGGCGGTAGTGCGCCACAAGGACCTTGGTCCCTTTAGTCTGCGCTTCTTCCAAGTGGGTGTGCTTGCTGTGTTCGGCGGCGTTGCGGCCTTCTACTGGCAACCCAAGTCCCTGCTGTTTCAGGGGATGTTCACGATTGTCTATCTCAGCGTGGCCTGGATGTGCTATCGCGCGGTGATGATCGTTGATTTGCGCAATCTGCTGCGGCAGGCATATCAGCAAACCGCGCGCATCACCGCGATGGTGTCCTTCATCCTGATCGGCTCGACCTGTTTCTCGATCGTGTTCCAGGGCGTCGACGGCAACGTTTGGGTCGAGCACCTGCTCACCGGCCTGCCGGGCGGGCCATGGGGTTTCTTGCTGGTGGTGAATCTGTTTGTCTTCTTCCTCGCGTTCTTCCTCGACTTTTTCGAGATTGCCTTCATCATCGTGCCGATGCTGGCACCGGTCGCGCAAAAAATGCTGGCACCGATCGTGGGCGAGAGCGCTGCTCTCATCTGGTTTGGCGTGATCCTGTGCGTCAACATGCAGACCTCGTTCATGCATCCGCCGTTCGGCTTTGCGCTGTTTTACATGCGTGGTGTGGCGCCGAAAGAAGTCAAGACCACCGACATGTACTGGGGCGCGATCCCGTTTGTGATCATGCAGCTCATCATGGTGGCAATGGTGGTGATGATGCCGAAGTTGGTGACGGTGTTCCTCGACAAGGACCTCAATGTCGATCTTGACAAGGTGCGGATCGAGCTGCCATCCGACAGCGATCCAGGTTCAGGCGATGCCACCAAAGACGCCGATGATGCGCAAAAGGCCCAGGAGAAAGCCATGGGCGATCTGCAAAAATCCCTTGGTGGCAGCGAAGCGGAAAAAGATGCGCCCAAGGATGAAGCGCCCAAAGACGGTGCCGCTAAACCTGCGGACAAGCCTGCCGCTGACGCGACTGCGTCACCGCGGCCGGACGCCAAGAAGTAAACGGCAGGACGCAGAACGCCGGGCCGGCAGAGAAACGGCTTGGTGATGCCGGTGAGAACGGTCGCGTTTACGCGGCAATTTTTGCTTTCAGCCTTCTGCGCGGGAGCGGGAGCCGCGCTCTCTGCGGCGGGGGGACGTCAGGCGGGGGAACGTCCGGCGCAACTCCTCAAACATGCATATAAAAATGCCAGCGTCAAAAAAGGGCGCAAAAAAAAGGGCGCAAAAAAATGCCCGCCAATTGGCGGGCATTTTCATTGGTGTTGCACAGAGCAGGATCAGGCCTTTTTCGCCGCACCCTTGGCAGCACCAGCGCCGGAGGCGATCGACCCCATGAAGCTGTCGAAGGTGCCTTCAGCCACACGGAACCAACCAGCCTGGTCGGTGCGGTATTTTTCCCACGGCTCGTACATTTTCTTGAACTCGGGGAATTTGTCGGCCCACTCGGTGTACTGGTCGTTGGAGGCCTTGTAGGCGGCCAACAGCACATCACGCGGGAACACGCGCAACTGGGTGCCGGCCGCGAGCAGCTTGCGCAGCGCGATCGGGTTGAGGTGATCGTACTTGGCCATCGTCATCACATTGGCTTCGTGGCAGGCCGTGGTGAACGCGTATTGATACTCCTTGGGCAGGCTGGCCCAAGCTTTGTCATTGACGATGAAGTGGCCCATCGAGTTGCACTCCCACCAGCCCGGTGCGTAGAAGAACTTGGCCACCTTGTTGAAGCCGAGTTTCTCGTCGTCGTGCGGGCCGACCCACTCGGCGGCGTCAATTGTGCCTTTTTCGAGGGCGGGATAGATGTCACCGCCGGCGATCTGCTGCGGGGTCGCGCCCATATTCTTGAGAATCACGCCGCCGGGGCCGCCGATACGCATTTTCAGATTCTTGATGTCGGCAACCGACTTGATCTCTTTGCGGTACCAGCCGCCCATCTGGCAACCGGTGTTGTAGCCGGGGAAGGCAACGCAGTTGTATTTTTTCAGGAACTCGGCGTAAAGCTGCTCACCGCCGCCGTAATACCACCATGCATTTTGCTGGCGCGTGTTCAGGCCGACCGGCAGGCAGCTGGCGAAGCCAAACGCCGGGTCCTTGCCGAAGTAGTAGTAGAGCGCGGTCTGGCCGACTTCGACAGTGGCGTTTTGCACGGCGTCGAGCACTTGCAGGCCGGGGACAATCTCGCCCGCCGCGAAGGTGCGCAGCGTGAACTTGCCGCCGGTCAATTCGCTGACACGCTTGGCGACTTGCTCATTGGCACCGTAGAGCGTGTCCAAGCTCTTGGGGAAGCTCGACGTCATGCGCCAGTTGAAGGTTTGCCCTTGGGCATAAGCAGCCGGTGCGGCACCAGCTGCAAGGATACCGGCGAGACCGCCGTGTTTGACAAAATCGCGACGCTGCATGAGGTTGTATCTCCGATTTGGTTGGGGGGGTAAAAATTTCCGGAAGTCTCTGCTTCCTTGAGAAAAATCAGTATATCCCAGCCAGCTGGCGGATGCCATGCGCCCGCGCAAAGCAAGTGGGTGTTTATGCTAATGTTGGCGTTGTATGGAAGACATTGAACAAACAGACGGGCCGCGCTTCGGCGAATTCCACGCGGTGAGTGAACTTGGGCGTGGCGCAACCTCGACTGTTTATCTCGCCGTCAAGAAATTTGAGCGCGCGGCGGCGGCTGATCCTGCGCTCGGCGAGGGGTTTCCCGATCTGATGCCCGCCGAGTCCACGCCGTTGCCGCAGCGGGTCGCGGTCAAGGTCGTCAACTTCACCGACGAATCGACCAAGCTCTCGCGCCGGTTTCGCAAGCTGTTCGCGACTGAAGCCTGGGTGGCTTCGCAACTCGATCATCCCAACATCACCAAGGTGTTCGACTGGAAGATCGAAGACGATCGCGCCTATCTGATCATGGAGCATCTGGAGGGCGAGACACTCGATAGCTTTGTGTCCCTCGACAAGCTGTTACCAGTGCAACAGGTGGTGGACATCATCCACAAGGTGGCGGTCGCGCTCGACTATGCGCACCGGCGCGGTGTGGTCAATCGCGACATCAAGCCGGCCAACGTGATGCTGTGCACGAATGGCGAGATCAAGGTGATGGATTTCGGCCTTGCACTCAATATCAAGAAAAACGTTGATATCGACTCAACCTATATCAACGGTCTGGGGTCGCCGTCGTACATGAGCCCGGAGCAGATCAAGGGCTATACCCTCAATCACCAGACCGATCTGTACTCGCTGGGCGTGATGTTCTATCAGCTCCTCACCGGGCGTTTGCCGTTTCGCGCGAAAAACACCGCGGCGCTGATTTACCAGATCATCAACATGTCGCCGGTGCCGGTGACCCAGCTCAACCCGGAACTGCCGGCGTTCACCGATCTGGTGATCGCCAAGGCGATGGAAAAGGATTTGTATTCGCGCTACCGCCTCGGCGCCAATTTCGCCAAGGACTTGTCGGATGCGCCGTATCAGCGCGTCAAAGTCTCGCAGACGGTGAATCTCGATGTGCGCTGGAAAGCCCTGCGCGCCATTACGGCCCTCGGCGACATCGACGATCTCGATATCTGGGAGCTGCTGCGTGCATCGAGCTGGCGTGAGCTGCCGCCCGCCAGCGTCATCATGCGTGAAGGCGAAGAGGGCAATTCGTTCGGCATCGTCGTCAAGGGATTGGTCGAGCTGGAGAACAGCGACCGCGCCTTCACGATTGCCGCGCGCGGCGATTTTGTCGGCGCTACCGAATGGCTCGACAAGGGTGCCCCCCGGCGCATGTGTACTGCCACCACGCTCGACAACGTGGTCTATCTCGAAGTTCACCCGGTGGCGTTTGAATACGCTACCGAGGAATTGGCGGAGGTCGTCAACCGTCTGGCGATGGAATCAGTGCTCAAGCGCCTGCGGGCGGCCACCCGGCTCGCGCGCACGCAAAGTCCCATGGCGATTCATCCGGCCCCGGAGCCCGTCGTCGTGGAGCCGGCAGCACTGGCAGGTGCGGCACCGTCACCAACGCCGGCACCGGCTGCGGCTGCGGCACCGGAAAATCCGCTCGGCTGGGGCGTGTTTGCCGGGGTCGATGCCAACGCGGCTGCGGCCCAGCCCGCACCATCGGCAGCGCCGTTGAGAGCGGCAACGGTACCCGCGGCACCCACGGCGCCCAGCGTTGCCGCCGCGCCCGCTGCCCCCACTTTGCCGCTGGCACCTGCGCCAGCACAGCCTCGACCCACTTCCGTTGTGGTGCAGCCAATGCCAGCGTCGGCAGCCGCAGCAATCGCGCAGGCGGCGCTGGGCCGCGCGCCCGAGCCGCCCGCAGCATTTCATCTGGACTCGTCTGCGACCACTGACTTTACCGACGTGCCGCTGCTGCTGCCCGACGAGGACCGTACGCTGCCAGCGCCGCCACGTGGCAAGGACGATGCCGCATCGAACGGCATGCTCACCACCGAGATGGCGCCGAACTATTCGGCCACGACCGCGTTCTCGACCAGTGAAATGGCGCCCAATTTCATGTCGACTACTGCGCTGGAGCTTCCCTCTGAGCAGCTGCCGGACGCCATGTCCGCTGATGCTGCGCCATTGTTCGATCTGCACGAAGGGGCGGCTACATCAGAGATGGCGCCCAATTTTGCCGGCACGACGGCGTTTTCGGTGAGCGACTACGAGCCTCCCGCTGGTACGGCGACAGCCGAAATGGCACCGCAGTATTCGGCCACAACCGCCTTCAACGCAGCGGATTTTGCGATGCCGCCGGTGCCATCGGTGCCATCGGTGCCATCCTTGGCGCCGGCGGCTGCGGAACGTTCGCCCGCAGCGCGTCCTGCGTCCGCCGCCCCCGCTGCTCGGCCGGTGCCTGTGCCGCCGCCTGCCGCGCCGCCCAAGCCTGACCACGGCGTACTGACCACTGATCTTGCGCCCGAGTTTGACAAGACCAGTGCGTTTGATGCCGCAGACTTCGCAGTGCCTTCTCTGCCCGATGACGATATGCCCGCAGAGCCGCTCCTGGCGCCATTCTCCCTGGGGACAGCGCCTGCCCATCCGGAGCTGGTAAAAACCGCGCCGCGCAAGATGCCTGAATTTGACCCCGACAAAACAGTCACGCTGTCGGGCGGATTTGGCGCGTCGTCGAGCGACGGTGAGGGCTTCACCGAGAGCTTGCGACCCGCCAGCAGCGCACCGCCGCCGGCGTCGATGTTTTCCGGCGCAGTAAAAATGCGCAACCTGCCACCCGAAGACTTTGACAAAACGGTGGAAATTTCCGGTGGCTTCGAAGCGCAGCCCATCGAAGAAGAGGCGCCGCTCGACGATCTGTTCCCGCCAATCAAATTTTAGCCTGCCGCGCTGCGCGCTTGCGCCAAATCAAGTGCGGCTTCAGCAGTTTGACCATAGTCAATGCCGCAATGCGGCGCGCCTTCTACTCTCCGGGCAGAGTTCAGCGCGCGACGTTGCCGTTCCGGAATGATGCCGGCGCATCGTATTCGCCTCCTGCGTCAAATTTTCGTGTCAAACCAAACAGGTCAACATATCATGGGTAGTTCGCACCTCATACCGCTGCAAGCCGTTGAACGCCAACTGCGGCTCAAGACCGGGCCAAAGGGCCGTCAGGCCGACGACATGTCGCTTGCTGAAGTGCGTGGTCTGCTCGGCGCCGCGCCGCGCCGCCGTGATCTGCTGATTGAGCACTTGCACAAACTGCAGGACGCGTTCGGCCATCTGTCCAGCCGCCATCTGGTGGCACTGGCCAAAGAGATGCGCCTGTCGATGGCCGAGGTGTACGAGGTCGCGACCTTCTATCACCACTTCGACATCGTCAAGGATGGTGCCGCTGCGCCACCCGCGATCACCGTGCGCGTGTGCGAATCGTTGTCCTGCGAGATGGCCGGCGCGCAAGACTTGCTCAAGCGCTTGCCGGCGCTGCTGGGTAAATCGGTGCGCGTGATTCCCGCTCCCTGCATCGGCCGCTGCGAGCAAGCGCCTGCAGTGGCTGTGGGCCAGCATGCCGTGGCCTGTGCGACTGCCGAAAAAGTGGCGCGTCTGGTCAAGCAAAAAGATGTGCATCATCCGCAGGCCAATGACAAAGCGCAGTTCGATCCAGTGACGCTGATTGATCCGCGCAAAGGGTTGGGCGTGGTCGAAGATGTGACGCCCGCCTACGCCGGCTTGACGGCCTATCGCAAGGCGGGCGGCTACGCGCTCGCGGCGGCGTGTCTCGCAGGCCAGCAGGATGTCGAAGCACTGATCGCCAACATGGAGCACTCGGGCCTGCGCGGCCTCGGCGGCGCGGGCTTTCCCACTGGCCGCAAGTGGCGCATCGTGCGCGCTGAAAAAGGCCCGAAGGTGATGGCCGTCAATATTGACGAAGGCGAACCGGGCACCTTCAAGGATCGCACCTATCTCGAACGCGATCCGCACCGTTTTCTCGAAGGCATGCTGATCGCTGCCTGGGCGACGGGGGTGGGCAGTATCTATATTTACCTGCGCGACGAGTACCACGGCTGCCGCGCGATTCTGGAAAAAGAAATCAGGAAGCTGCGGGCCGATCCGCCCTGCGCGTTGCCGCAGATTGAGCTGCGGCGCGGAGCCGGCGCCTACATCTGCGGTGAAGAGTCAGCGATGATCGAGTCGATTGAAGGCAAGCGTGGCGAGCCGCGTCTGCGCCCGCCGTATGTGGCGCAGGTTGGCCTGTTCGGCTACCCCACGCTCGAACACAATTTCGAAACGCTGTACTGGGTACGCGACATCCTGGAGCGCGGGCCGGCATGGTTTGCGGCGTTCGGGCGCAACGGGCGTCAGGGCTTGCGCTCGTTCTCGGTGTCGGGCCGCGTCAACAAACCGGGCGTGCATCTGGCGCCGGCCGGCATCACGGTGCGGCAATTGATCGACGAGTATTGCGGCGGCATGCCAAGCGGCCATACCTTCTACGCCTACCTGCCGGGCGGCGCATCGGGCGGCATCCTGCCTGCTGCGCTTGGTGACGTGCCGCTCGATTTCGATACCCTGCAAGCGCACGGCTGTTTCATCGGCTCGGCCGCAGTGATGATTTTGTCGAACCGCGACAAGGCGCGCGATGCGGCCAAAAACATGATGCACTTCTTCAAGCACGAGTCGTGCGGCCAATGCACGCCCTGCCGCGTCGGTACCGCCAAGGCCGCGCACCTGATGGAGGCTGAGAAGTGGGATCAGGAAACACTCGAAGACTTGAGCGTGGTGATGGGCGATGCGTCCATCTGCGGTCTCGGCCAGGCCGCACCCAACCCCATCCGTTGCGTCACTAAATACTTCCCGCACGAGGTCTGAGATGAATGCCCCAAACAAACTGGAAGTCCCGCAGGAAGTGATCGAGTTTCAACTCAACGGCAAAACCGTTGAAGCATTCGATGGCGAATCGATCCTCAACGCCGCCAAGCGCGTGGGCGTGGCGATTCCGCACCTTTGCTACAAGGACGGCCTGCGTGCCGACGGCAACTGCCGCGCCTGCGTGGTCGAGGTCAAGGGCGAGCGCGTGCTGGCACCCTCGTGCTGCCGCGCCGCCATCTCCGGTATGGAAGTCACCACCAATTCCGCGCGCGCTGAAAAGTCGCAAAAGATGGTGCTCGAATTGCTGCTCTCCGACATGCCTGTGAACGCCTACGCGCCGGATTCGGAACTCGACGTCTGGGCCAAGAAGCTCAATGTCACTGCCCGCAAACCCTTGGTGACCAAGGCTTTCCGGGCTGATGGCTCCGCCTCTGATGGTTCCGCGGCTGCGCGCACCAATGCGCCGCTGGCTGATCTCTCACACCCGGCCATTGCCGTCAATCTCGACGCCTGCATTCAATGCACGCGCTGCGTGCGCGCCTGCCGTGAAGAACAGGTCAACGACGTGATCGGCTTCGCGATGCGCGGCGATCAAGCCAAAATCGTGTTCGACCTCGACGACGCGATGGGTGACTCCACTTGCGTCGCTTGCGGCGAATGCGTACAAGCCTGCCCCACCGGCGCGTTGATGCCGTCGCGCAATGTCGGCATGTCGGTGATTGACAAGAAGGTAGATTCAGTGTGTCCGTATTGCGGAGTGGGCTGTCAGCTCACCTACAACATCAAGGACAACAAGATTCTGCATGTTGAGGGGCGCGACGGCCCGGCCAATCATGGCCGCCTGTGCGTCAAGGGCCGCTATGGCTTTGACTATGTGCATCACAAGCAGCGCCTCACCAAGCCGCTGATCCGCCGCGACGGTGCGCCCAAGTCGGGCGGGTTTTCGATGGAT
>JANNCZ010000005.1:0-4926 GCA_031387185.1 Burkholderiales bacterium | reverse complement strand
ACGCGCGAAGAATGGCAGCGGCTAGTCGCCGTGATGGGCAACCCGGAATGGGCTGCCCAGCCGCGTTATCAGGACTTGCGTGCGATGGGCACGCAGTATCCGGACGAAGTCGATGCGCTGGTCAAGCCCTGGTTCGCCGCGCGCACCAAAGCCGAGCTTGAAGCGATTGCGCTCGAACACAATTTGATTGTTGCGCCGCTGCGCACGATGGACGAAGTGCTGGCGACGCCGCACTTTGCCGCGCGCGGATTTTTTTCCAAAGGCCGCGCCGGTGGTCAGGCCGTCACCGTTCCATCGTTGCCATTTCGCGTCAGTGAAGCGCGTGCGCAAGATGCACTGAATATCGCCACGCAATTGCTGGCGGCCTCACCAGACCGCGCGCCACCGGCTCTGACTGCCGCTGTGCGGTCACGCCTGGCATCGGCAGAGGCGGGCGCAGAAACGGCGGCCAAAGCCGGCGCATCCCAAGCGCTCAAAGGCCTGCGCGTCCTCGACCTTGGCTGGGTCTGGTCGGCCCCGTGGGTCAGCACCATGCTCGGCGAACTCGGTGCCGAAGTCATCAAGGTTGAACACGCCAAGCGCCCGGATAACCTGCGCCTCTCGGGCCGCGTGGTGCGCGACGGCAAGATAGTCGAAGGCCCCTCGCGCGAAATGTCGCCGATGTATCACCAGGTCAACCATGGCAAGCTCGGCATCACGCTCAACACCAAGGAGCCGCGCGCCGTTGCATTGGTCAAGCGCCTCGCCTCCATGAGTGACGTGGTGATTGAAAACATGTCGCCCGGCTCGATGGAGCGCAGCGGCTTGGGGTTCGAAACCTTGCGCGCAATCAACCCGCGCCTCGTGATGCTGGCTATGTCTTCCGCAGGGCAATTTGGCGAGTTGGCCTCCATGCGCGCCTACGCACCCACGATGTCGAGTTTCGCCGGCATGGAAGAGTTGGTGGGTTACCCCGGTGAAGCCGCGCAGGGCGCACTCAATATCGCGCTCGGCGACCCGAACGCCGCAGTGCATGGCCTGGTCGCCGTGCTGGCAGCCTTGCGCCATGCCCGCATCAGCGGCAAGGGCTGCTACATCGACCTCTCGCAAAACGAAGCCCTGCTCGGCACTCTGCGCCCCTATCTGCTCGACGCTCAGGTGCAGGGGCGGCAGCCGCTGCCGGCCGGTAACCGCCACCCAGCGATGGCACCCCACGGCATTTACCCGGCGCGCGAAGCCGATGCGTGGCTGACGTTGACGGTGGCGAACGACGCGCAATGGCAGGCACTGACGCAGCTCGCACCGGCGCAGGCATGGGCACGCGATTCGCGCTGGCAACACGCAGCCGCGCGCTGTACCGGCGTGGCAGAGCTCGAAGCGGCCATCGGCGCGTGGACAGCCACGTTTGCACGCAACGAACTGGTTGCCCGCCTCAGAGGCGCAGGCCTGGCCGCGACGCCGGTGCTGTCATTTGAAGAGCAGCGCGAACATCCGCAGTTCGCAGCACGTGGCATGCGCCACCCCATCCAGATTCCCATCTACGGTGATGACAGCGTGTTCAGTGCGCCCTGGCGTATCGAAGGTTTCGCACCGCAAGTCAGCGCATGCGGCCCGACCACCGGCCAGCACAATGACCAGGTGTTCGGTGAACTGCTCGGCCTGTCGCCAGACGAGATCAGCGAGTTGAAAAAAAGTGGAGTGATCGCATGAGCACCCCGGACGACACAGCGGGCGACACCGCAGGCAACACAGCAGGCGACACAGCACACGACACCACGCAAAGCCCGGCGCTGTGGGAAGGCGCACTCGAAGAAGCGCGCAGCCTGATCGGCATCGAGCTGCGCCGCACCAACCAAACCTGGAACACCGAAGCCGCCCCCGACAGCGTGCGCCATTTTTGCTGGTCGCTGGGCGACGAAAACCCTTTGTTCTGCGATCCCGCCTACGGCGCAAAAACAAAATGGGGTGCCGCGCTCGCTCCCGGCTGCTTTCTTTACACCATCGACACCACCGTGGTCGCGCCCAAGCTGCGCGGCATCCAGTGGCTCTATGGCGGCACCGACTGGGAGTGGTATCTGCCGATCCGCCACCGTGACAGCTTCACGGTGCGCGCACGCCTGCTCAATGCGGTCGAGAAGCGCGGCGGCAAGGCCAAAGCCTTCATCATCCAGACCGGCGAAGTGCTCTACACCAACCAGTGCGGCGAACTGGTGTGCCGCGCGCTCGGCAGCACCGCACGCGTGCCGCGTGCCAAGGCGAAAGACGGCCTCAAGTACGAAGCGCGCGAAACCCATCGCTATTCACCCGAAGAACTCGACCACATCGCCCACGCGATTGAAACCGAAGAGCTTCGCGGCAGCACGCCACGCTACTGGGACGATGCGGAAGTGGGCAGCGCCGTACAACCCATGCTCAAAGGCCCGCTCAACATCACCGACATGATTTGCTGGTACTCCGGCGGCGGCCACAGCTATCAGGCGCACCGGCGTGCGACGATGTATCGCAAGCGCCATCCAGCCGATGCTTTCATCGACCCCAAGACCGGTGCGCAGGACAGCCCGGCGCGCGGCCACGCCGAACAAAAGATGGCGCGCGATGTCGGCATGCCCGGCGGCTACGACGTCGGCCCGCAGCGCATCTCCTGGCTTGGGCAATTGATGACCAACTGGTGCGGCGACGACGGCTTCGTGCGCCGCCTCAATGTGTCGGTGCGGCGGCCGAATATTTTTGGTGATGTGTCGTGGTGCCGCGCGAAGGTGGTGGACAAGCGCGTTGAGGATGGCGCGCATTTGGTCGAGTTCGAGATTTGGGTTGAGAATCAACTCGGGGAGGTCACCGCCAAGGGCAATGCCGTGGTCGAGTTGCCGTTACGCAGTCTGGCGGGCGCACAATCCACGCGCTAGCAATACGGCATACGCCGAAGAAGCGTAACCACCAAGGATTTCAGAGGATAGACATGGCCTGAGAGCTATGTCTATCAACGGTTTCAGGCCCTTGATGTCAGAGAAGCGCTCTCACCAACGGTTTCCGGGCAGGTATTCGGCGACATTTGCTGCTGCGCTAGGTCTTGATCCCCAACAATCTTGCTGCTGTACCCCCCAGCACCGCCACCTTGTCGGCATCCGAGAAACCCGGCGTCGCCAGGACTTCATCAACCGCCGTCTTGGTCCACGGGAACGGATAGTCGGTGCCGACCACCAGTTGGCTCGCGCCGACTTCGGCAGCGAGGTGGCGGATGCCCTCTGGGGAAAACACCATGGTGTCGTAGTACATCTGCTTCAAATACTCGGTGGGCTTTTTCTTGATCGGGCCGTGCGTGCCGCCCGGGCAGGCCGAGGGCTGGGACAGGCAGCCGGCATCAGAGCGGCCCATGTAAGACGGCAAAAAGCCGCCACCGTGCGCACTGCAAATGTTGAGTTTGGGGAATTTGTCGAGCGTGCCTTCGAAGATCAGGTGCGACAGCGCGATCGAGGTCTCGACCGGATAGCCGACGATGTTGGGCATGTGGCCGTTGCCCTTGAGGCGGCTGGCGAGCTGCGCGGTGACGCCATCGGCCTGCGGGTGAATGAACACCAGCACACCGAGCTCTTCGACCTTGGCCCAGAACGGGTGGAACCTGGGGTCGCTCAATTCATCGCCATTCACGCTGGCGCCAATTGATGCGCCGCGCAAGCCGTATTTCTTCACGCCTTCTTCCAGCTGCTGCGCGGCAAGATCGGGGAATTGCAGCGCGACGGTAGCGAACGCGACGAAGCGTTGCGGATACGCGGCCACTGCTTCGGCGAGTTTTTCATTTTGAAGCTGGATGATCTTTGTCGCGAGATCACGGTCGGCCTTCATCCAGAACGGGTTGATCGACAGTGCCTGCATGTCGATGCCCTGTGCGTCCATCGCGGCGAGGCGCTGCTCGACCGAGGTCATCATGTTGAGGTCGGCGCGAAACGACGGCGTGGCGCCGATTTTGATCCCCATCAGCGCCAACGCCTCGGGCACCACGCAGTGGGCGTGCACGTCAATGACGAGCGCGCGTTTGCCGCCGACCGTGGTCTCGCGGCGGCGTGGCTGGGCGTGGGCTTCGTGGCCGTGCAGCAGATCGCAACTGACGAAAGCAATGCCGGTCAGACCTGCTGATTTGTTGAGAAATTCGCGGCGTGTGGTCATGGCGTTTGCCCTTGTGTGGAAGACTGAGTTGTTGGCGTTGGATGCGATTTTTATGCGCGGTTAAGTATACGTTGACCATTTCGGCTGACGTGGTGGGCGAGCCCATGCCCGAGCCAGTGCGCGTGCCAGCGCGCGCGGCAAGCGCAGCCGGAACGGCCAGCGCAGCCGATGCGACCGCAGCAGCCAGAGCAGGCGCGCTGCGATGTGCCGCATGAAAACCCACTGCAACCCTTCGCTACAATGCCCAGAATCAGAGGAGGCAATATGCAGCGCATTTCCGCAGCGGCATGGACACGTGGTTTGAGGGCCGTGGGCGGCTTGACGATGGCGCTGATGGCAGCGCTCACCGTCGCCTCAACCCACGCTGCGTGGCCCGACAAACCGCTCCAGATCATCGTCGCTTATCCGCCCGGCGGCCTCACGGATGCCTTGGCGCGCGCGATTGCCAAGCCCTTGTCGGAGCGCTTGAAGCAGCCAGTGGTAGTGCAGAACGTCGCGGGCGGTGGCGGCAACATTGGCGCCGCACGCGCAGCAAAATCTGCACCGGATGGTTACACCCTGTATCTGGGCAACAACGCCACGGTGGGCCTGAACACACTGGTCTACAAATCGCTGCCCTTCGATCCGCTCACCGAACTGGCCCCGGTGATGCTGGTGGTCGAGAGCCAGAGCATCCTCGTGGTCCACCCCGGCGTAGCTGCGCAAACCGTGAACGATTTGATCGCGCTTGCCAAATCAAAGCCGGATCAACTCAACTACGGCTCGACCGGGAGCGGCGGCATCAGC
>JANNCZ010000939.1:0-5109 GCA_031387185.1 Burkholderiales bacterium | reverse complement strand
GGGTGACATGCAGCTCGCCGACGCGGTGCGCCGCTTGGCCGGCAAGCATCACGCCTTGCTGCTCGCCAATCACGGGCCGGTAGTGGCGGGCTCGTCGTTGTCTGCTGCGGCTGATGCCGTGGAAGAACTGGAAGAGACTGCAAAGCTCTTTTTGTTGCTGCAGGGCAAACGCATCCGCACGCTGACGGCGGAGCAGGTGGCCGCGTTGCGGATGCGCTGAGCGATATCTGCTTGCCGGTGGTGTGACTGCCGGTTCAAACAGCTCGTCCCGGCATCACTGTCCGGGTGCGAGCAACCAGGCGGGCGAACACTTCATTGCCTTGCAAGCCCGCCGCACCGCTGCCATCGCGGCCCGCGGCACGTCCAGATCATCCTCATCCGGATGCCACGCCTGCCCGGATGTATCCGCATACAAATCTGCCAGCGCCCAAGCAGGCGCGAGCGCGCGCAGGCCGTAAGTCGCGATGCCGTCTGGTGCAGTTGTATCAGCCGAACTCACCCACGCCCCTTGCGCCTGCATGAATTGAAACCAGGACACGGGACGCGGAAATAGTGTGACGCCGTCGATTTTGACGTAGCTGCTGCGCGTTTCCACCGCCACGTGCAGGGTCGAGGGAATCTGCGTCGCCCAGCCGGCGCTATGCAACACCGATGCACCGCACAGCGTGGCGGAGGGGTACTTCATCACGAGCGCTTTGACTGTATGGGCGCTCTCGCCGTTGCGATCCACCACACGATTGAAGTAGATGCCGGCGCGTGGCCCGGCACTTTCAACCATTTTTTTTCCGGCCCAGCGTGTCAGCGCGACTTTGGCGCTCGCGCGGCTCATGCCGGTGGCACGCACCAGCGTGTTGAGGGAGAACACTGGCGGCAAGTCTGCCAACCGGTCGTAGCCGGAGACGTAGGTGCGCTCCGCGTTGCGTGCATCGTCGCTCATGGGCCGCCTCCACGCGGAACCGAATGCAAATCAGCTCTCGCTCTATCGCCATGCTCGATATGCGCTGACACGTTTTCGATGGCGTGGAAAACGTAATCAACCATCTGGCGAATGCCGTCCGGCTGCATGCGCGCCCAAAGTGACGCCGGCAGCCAGTTGCGGATACCAGGATCGGCGAGTTTCACCAATTGGCGTTTGTCATTTTTCAAGAACAACGCGAGCGCCTGTGCTGGCCGCAGATCTTGCAGCGGTGTGTAGGCGCTGATGTTGTGCAGGAACTGTTTGCACAAGGCGTTCATCTCCAGCTTTGCACTGGTCTGGGTGCCGATCCACCACAGATCGTAAAGATCGCGCCACTTCAAATAGGGCCGCGTGGCGAACGCAGTGAGCTTGTCAGCATAGGCTGTCTCCAGCGAGGCCGCCGGCACCGGGCTGTGGACCAATGAGTAGAAATCAAGCGATGCTACCTGCGCCTGCGGCGTGCGCATCTGGGTGGGATACTTTTTGAGATAGGCCGGTTTGGTACGCCAGAACTCGGCTTTGATTTTGGCCACGCCGATATAGTGCGGATGCGAGACGGTAATCATGTAACTCGCCATACGTTGCGCGTCTTTGGTTTTGTCGGCAACGGCAATCACGAAATCGGGATCGATGCGCCGCGCCATTTCCGACATGGCAATGTGGATGGCACGCACAGCGGCATCCAGATTGGATACAGCGCGCGACAGCAAAAAATAGAGGTCTTCGGAATGACGTGACGAGTTCCAGGACAAACGCAAGGATGTGCCACCATGAAACGCCAATTCACCGGAAGACCAATGGGTCTGAGTCATCAGCGCTTCGAGATATAGCGCGTGCGCCATCTGCGCCCATTCGGCTGCAAGAGTGGGCGTGAGTTGTTGACGTTTTGGTGTTTTTAATGAATTCATTTTGATTAACAATATTGTTAACCTAAATATATTCTAGCACCGACGCAATTTTGCTGACCCGCCACTCATTCGTGGCAAACAACCTATGGTGCCAACCCAAGCGGCTTGGCCGGCACCAGCGGCACATAGTCATACTCGCCGATCCCCTGCAATACCAGAAAGCGCATTGGCGCGTCACCCCCGTTGGTCACCAGATGCGGCCTGCGTGCGGCGGCGGAAAAGGTCTCGCCGGGGTTGAGCCGCACTTCCTGTTTGGGTTGCTGCAAAAACAAGCGCATCTCACCCATGAGCACATAAAACGTGTCCTGCACGTGATTGTGAAAGTGCCAGGGCACTTGCTGCTTTTTGCTCAGTTCAATTTCGGTGATGCGAAAGCCGGGGCGCTCGGCGTGATATTGATGCACTTGAAAGTCGTAGACGCCGCTGGCGTCTTTGAGCGGGGCCAACGCGTGCATGGGTTCTGCTTGACAGGCCACTGCCGGGTCGTCAGGGGTTTGCATCATGATCTCCGTGTGATGTGACAAACACAACTACGATAGAAACAACTGCTCGACAATGGTGCTGCCGGACGCGCACGTTCCTGCACGTTCCTGCACGCTGCTGCATGATTCCCGTTGGAATGGATAATCGTGCCGCCGGACAGCAAGCCTGCGTTTCCCTTCACGCCCAACTGGAATGCCCATGCACCGCCCACAATTTACGCTCTTCCGATGCGCACGCTTGCAGGTCACGCGTTTGCTGTTGCTCAGCGCGGCCGCAAGCTTCGCCCCCGCTGCTTTCGCCGATGCCGTCGGCGATTATCCAAAAGCGCCGGTGAAGATCATCGTCAATTTTCCCGCCGGCGGCACGGCGGACATTCTCGCGCGCATCGTTGGCCAGAAGCTCAACGAGAAGTGGAATCAGCCGGTCACGATCGACAATCGCGTTGGGGCCGGCGGCAACATTGGCGCTACGGCTGTCTACACCGCGGAGGGAGACGGCTACACCCTGCTCGTCAGCCCGCCCGGTCCGATGGCGATCAATCAGAGTTTGTTCAAGACGCTCCCGTATGATCCGCTGCGCTTTGTGCCGGTGACGCTGCTGGCAGTGATTCCGAACGTCATCACCGCGCGCACTGATTTCCCGGCCAACAGCGTCAAGGAATTGATCGCCTATGCGAAGGCCAATCCCGGCAAGGTGTCGTATGCATCGCAAGGCAATGGCTCCACCTCGCACCTGTCGGGCCAGATGCTTGCCAACATGGCGGCGGTCGAGTTGCTGCATGTGCCTTACAAGGGCGAAGGCCCGGCGCTGATTGATCTGGTGGCCAACCGCGTCGATGTGTTCATTGGCAATATTTCCGGCGTCGTCAAATTCCGGCAGGACAAAAAGGTGAAATTTCTCGCGATGGCCAGCACGCGCCGCAGCGCCGTTGCGTCCGACGTGCCGGCTGCCGCCGAGGCGGGCTTGCCGGGGTTTGAAGCGAGCGCGTGGTTTGCACTGGTCGCGCCGCCCGGCACGCCAGTGGCTATCGCGCAGAAAATTCAGGCCGCCGCAGCCGAGGCACTCAGGCTGCCGGATATACAGCAACGGGTACTCGCGTTGGGCGGCGAAGTGGCCGGACATTCACCTGCCGAACTGACGGCATTTCTCGCCGCCGAGCGCGTGCGCTGGAAGCGGGTGATCGACGCGGGGAACATCACGCCCGATTGAGGCCAGTTGGACAGCACGCGGCAGATGGAACGCCTCTCACCGATACGCCCCGCAACATCTCCGGAGGGCGCATGGTCTGGCGCAGGCAGGACCTACTCTTCCCGGATGCCCTCTGCGACGCGCATGCGCCGGATGCCTTCAAACACTTTCTGCACTTTGGCGGCGTAGGCATCGCGTTTGGCCGCGCTGGTCGAATGGTAGGCACCGACCGCACTCCAGGTGTTGCCAAAGCGCAGCATCTTGCGCGCGAGCAACAGCGCGGCGGCGTTGCTGGACAAACAAACGTCGTGCAGATCGGCAGGCACAAACCCCGCGCGTGACAGCTCGGCCAAGTGGATGGAGTTGATCTGGAACAGGCCGCGATCAGTGCTGCCGTTGACGTTGTTGCGCACCGCGTGCGGCTTGGCACGCGATTCGACAATTGCGATCGCGCGCAGCACATCGGGATTGGTACCAAACCGGTGGGCAGCACCATCGATGCAATCGGCTGACGCTGCTCCCGCCACGGTGAGCAAGGCAAGCGCCACCGCCACGCACGTGCACTGCCCGCTACGCCGCCGCGTGGCGGTGGCAAGTTGACCGTGATGGGTGACGCAAGCGCGCATGGGCAAGGGCTGGAAGCTGAAAGCGGCGGGGGGCGAATCGTAGCGCAAGATGCGGGGAAAAGGGAACCCCCGTGTGCCGAAGATCAGGTGCCGAAGATCAGGTGCCGAAGATCAGGTGCCGAAGCTCACTATGCGCTGGCGTGTGTTCAATGTCACAATCATTCCTTCCTTGCCGCAAGCACACGCATCAAGCATGCTGACCATGCCGCTGGGGAATCGCAACATTGAATCACCCTTCTCGCCAGAACATCGCTTCAATACACTGGAGACCTTCATGAATAGTTCCCTCAACGCCACGCGCCGCAGCTTCGTCTTCGCCGGTGCCGCCGGCGCATCACTCACGATTTTGCCGGCGCTGATTCCGCAGGCGTTGGGCAAGGCGCCGCTCGCCGGTAGCCAGGCCATCAGCGTGCACCGGATGAAGCTCGGCAGTTTCGAAATCACCGCCATGCTCGACGGCTACATTGACGTGCCGCCCACGGTGCTGCAAGCTGACCAGGAACTGGTCAAAACACTGCTTACCGCTGGCGGCTGGCCGGCTGCGCCGATGCGTTTGCCAGTCAATACGTTTTTGGTCAACACCGGAGACAAGCTGGTGTTGCTCGACGCAGGTGGTGCGAAGCTGATCGGGCCGGGTGCCGGTCGCTTGCCGCAGTGCCTCGCTGCTGCAGGCCTGACTGCCGATCAGATCGACGAGGTCTACATCACCCATTGCCACGGCGATCATCTGCATGGCACCGTCACACCCGAGGGCGGGCGCATGTTCCCCAACGCAATCTTGCGCATCGCCAAGGCCGACCTCGATTACTGGGGCAGCGCTGCGGAAGAAGCCAAAGCGCCCGAGGCACAGCGCGGCCGCTGGATGCCGGCCAAGCGGGCGATCGCTGCCTATGGCGACCGCATCAAGCCCTTCAACCTCGGCGAAGAATTGACGCCCGGCATCAAA
>JANNCZ010000934.1:0-3902 GCA_031387185.1 Burkholderiales bacterium | reverse complement strand
CTTGCCGGGCCGGTGGCCGCAACGCTTGGCGCTGACCTGATCTTCCATGTGTACTGCGGCGACTTCAGCCTGCGTGAACATCTTGATGGTGCGGGCGATGTTGAAGGCGCTGCCCCAGCCAGTATCGATATCCACCATCAGCGGCAGATTGCACACGGCGGTAATGCGGCGCGCGTCGATGAGCACATCTTCCATGGTGCTGATGCCAAGATCGGGCATGCCGAGCGAGTTGGCGGCGACGCCGCCACCCGACAAATAGACCGCCTTGAAACCAGTGCGCTCGGCCATGCGTGCCGCGTACGCGGTAATGGCACCGGCGACCTGTAGCGGACTCTCGTCCTTGACGGCCTGGCGAAATTTGGCGCCGGCGGAAATCTTGCTCATGATGCGTTCCTTAGTGGAAAAAGGCCTTGCTTGCGTCTTCAGGAATGCGGGCACCGGTGCGCTGCGCGCGATCCAGCAATTGCCAGTAATAGCGGTAACTGGCGCGGTCGTGCAGCTTGCCCTGGTAGCCCACCGGCCCCCAGTCCTTCGCCTGCGCGGCGAGCAGGATGGCGCAGGCGTCATCCATTTCGCTTTGACTCGGCTGCATGCCGCGAACAATCGGCGCGATCTGATCGGGATGGATGCTGTATTTGGCGAGGCAGCCAAACTCGGCGCGCGCGCGTTTTGCATCGGCTTCGACCACTGACAAATCCGTGTAATCCTGCGTGACCGGGTGAATCGGCACCGCACCGCCTCCCAGCCCGGCGGTATTGACTTCAAGTGCGGCGCGGCGCATCAATGGATGCTCGAACTGCCCTGGCGAAGACATGGCCGAGGCCGGCACCGCGCCCTGAAAGCTGCTGACAAAATCCATGATGCCGAGCGTTACGCCTTCGATTTGCGGCAACTCGACAATGTCGAATACTTCACGCAGGCCGCGATGGGTTTCGATCATCACGTGCATCGGAATCAGGCGTTTGAGGCCGGCATCTTCGGACACGTGATTGATGTACGAAAGGATCTTGAGCGCATCCATGCGCCCGTCACACTTGGGCAGGGTGATGAAGGCGAGCTTGGCACCGGCGGCACGCACCAGGATCTCGACATCCTTCATGCAATGCGGATGGCTGGCGTCGTGGATGCGCACACCGGCCCGCGCGAAACCATTGTCTGCACTGGCGATCAAGGCAGCCACCATCTCTGCCGTTTCGCGCTCTTGCCCGGCAGCGGCACCGTCTTCGAGATCACACAGCACGTCAAACACGGCACGCGGCTGCTCTGTGCCGGCAGCCGTCGCGCGCTGCTGCGCAAAGGCTCTGGTGATGAATTTCTCGTTTCCCGCGAAATGCTGGCAGACCGGCAGCACCGGCAAGGGTGCGCCGTCTACGAACAGGACATCACGCGGATGAACCGGCATGGCAAATCAGCCGAGCAGGTGCTTGACGCCGTCGCGCTCTTCGTTCAATTCCTTGAGCGTGAAGTCCATGCGCTCGCGCGAAAAGGCGTCCACTTCCAGGCCCTTGATCATGGTGTATTCGCCGCCTGCGCAGGTGACCGGGAAGCCATACATGGTGTCCTCGGGAATGCCGTAGCTGCCGTCCGATGCAATGCCCATCGTGACCCACTCGCCATTGGTGCCGAGGGCCCAATCGTGCATGTGGTCGATGGCGGCGTTGGCGGCCGACGCTGCAGACGACAGGCCGCGTGCTTCGATGATGGCTGCGCCGCGCTTGCCGACGGTGGGCAGGAAGGTATCCTTGTTCCACACATCATCGCTTATGAGCCCTTTGATGCCCACGCCATCGACGGTGGCGAAGCGGTAATCGGGGTACATGGTGGGCGAATGATTGCCCCACACCACCAGTTTCTTGATTGACGCGACCGGCTTGCCTGACTTTGCCGCGAGTTGCGACAGTGCGCGGTTGTGATCGAGACGCAGCATGGCGGTGAAGTTTTTCTTCGGCAGCGACGGCGCCGACTTCATCGCGATATAGGCATTGGTGTTGGCCGGATTGCCAACCACCAGCACTTTGACATTGCGTGATGCAACCTTGTCGAGCGCCTTGCCTTGCGCGGTGAAGATGGCGGCGTTGGCCGACAGCAGATCCTTGCGCTCCATGCCGGGGCCGCGTGGACGCGCACCAACCAGGAGGGCGTAGTCGATGTCTTTAAATGCGGTCATCGGGTCGCCATGCGCGCTCATGCCGGCCAGCAGCGGAAAGGCGCAGTCATCGAGCTCCATCATCACGCCTTTGAGGGCTTTTTGCGCTTTCTCGTCGGGGATTTCGAGCAATTGCAGGATCACCGGCTGGTCACGGCCGAGCATGTCGCCGTTGGCAATGCGGAACAGCAGGGAGTATCCGATTTGACCGGCGGCGCCGGTGACAGCGACGCGAACGGGGGCTTTTGCCATGTGACGATCTCCTAGATAAAGGGGGAACAGGGGGGAGGGCGGTGTGGTGCGGGCCGACAGCATACCGCCAGTGGAAGCAGCGGGGTGTGCGAAAAGGCTCAATCGAACCGGAAGTGTAGGCGCTGCCGGGTAGTCACGTCAAGCCAAGTCTTATGTCTTATATAAGACATAAAATCAAAGATAGACAATGCCAGGCGCGATGCTTACAATATTTTGATGGTCGATAAATCGGCAGATAAACCGGCAATGCGCGCGGCAATCCAGGCGGCCTCTCCAGCCAGCCCGGCTGCCGTTATGGCACCGGCACGAGTACAGGGCGCACAACCGGCAGGTGGCGCGGCACCGGCTGCCATGTCCGCCGCCACCTTCAGCCCACTCTATCAACAGATCAAGAGCCTCATCACCAGCAGTCTCGAAGCTGGCGAATGGAAACCCGGTGACTTGATCCCGAGCGAAATAGAACTCGCGGCGCGCTACAAGGTAAGCCAGGGCACGGTGCGCAAGGCGATTGACGAGCTGGCCGCAGAAAATCTGCTGGTACGCCGCCAAGGACGCGGCACTTTTGTCGCCACGCACATCGAGGGCCGCACCCAGTTCCGTTTCTTGCGCTTGACGCCGGTGGAGGGGCCGCCACGCTATCCCGACAGCCGCATTCTCGAATGCCGCCGCGCGCGCGCGCCGGCTGAGACCGCGCGTCTGCTCGATCTCAAGGCTGGGGAGTCCACGGTACTGATTCGCCGGCTGTTATCCGATAGCGGCGTGCCATTTGTGCTCGACGAAATCTGGTTGCCGGGATCGCTATTTAAGGGTCTGACAGCGGCGCGCCTGACCGAGTCACGCGTGCCGCTGTACAGCCTGTTCGAGAGCGAATTTGGTACCAAAATGATCCGTGCCGATGAAAAACTGCGCGCGGTGGCCGCAGATGGCGCGACCGCCAGGATTCTCGACGTGGCACGTGGCACGCCCCTGCTGGCGGTAGACCGTGTGACCTACACTTACGGCGACAAGCCAGCCGAAGTGCGTCGCGGCCTTTACTCCACTATCAATCACTTTTACAGGAACGAGCTCAGCTAAATTGTCTCGCGGTGATTGGTGCAGTGCAATCGTGCCACTTTTTGGGGCATGCGCCTGCGCCTCGCTATGTATAATCGCTCAGCCTTATCTCTCCTTGATTTTTCAAATCGCGACGTATTTCCTGCACCTTTCCCCCTCCCGAAACTCGCATGTCAACGACTCTGACCAAAATGGCACCGCCGCGGGCGCGCCCCAAGCACCTTGACCTCACCAAGATCCGCCTGCCCCTGCCGGGTTGGGTATCGATCATGCATCGCGTCAGCGGCGCCGCGCTGTTTGTGGCACTGCCGCTGCTGATGTGGCTGCTCGACAAGAGCCTGACCACCGAAGTGGGCTACGACTGGCTCGCTGTCATTCTCAGCCTGTGGTGGGTGAAGCTGGCGCTGTTCCTGCTGCTGTGGGGTTACCTGCACCATTTTTGTGCCGGCAT
>JANNCZ010000907.1:0-1549 GCA_031387185.1 Burkholderiales bacterium | reverse complement strand
AGCGATGAGCTACGCCTGTTTCACACTTGCGCAAGAGGGCGGCGTTGCGCACGTCCAGCTCAATCACCCTGAGCGCATGAACAGCATGACGACCGGCTTCTGGGCCGAGATTCCGCGCGTGTTCCGCGCGTTGGACGAGGCCGGCGGCACGCGTGCCGCGGTGCTCTCGTCGACCGGCAAACATTTTTCATCGGGCATGGACTTGTCGGTGTTTCAGCCAAGCGACCAGGGCGGCCACGCGCTCGGCACCGCGAGCGTGCTCGACCGCGAGCGCTTTCGCCAGCAGTTGCGCAAGCTGCAGGAATCGTTCAACGCCATTGCCAACGCGCGCTTTCCGGTGATTGCCGCGGTGCAGGGCGGCTGCATCGGCGGCGCGGTCGATATGGCGACGGCCTGCTGTTTACGCTATGTCACGCGTGATGCGTTTTTTTGCATTCAGGAAATCAACCTTGGGATGATGGCCGACGTCGGCACCATGAACCGCATGCCGCGCCAGCTGCCCGAGGCCGTGATGCGCGAACTGGCCTACACCGGAGACCGTTTTGGCGCCGAGCGTGCCGAACGCCTGGGGTTTGTCAACGGCGTATTCGAGTCGCACGATGCTTTGCTCGAAGGCGCGCTGGCCGTGGCGCGCAAGATCGCTGCAAAAGCGCCGCTGGCGGTCGCTGCGAGCAAGGAAATGATTTCGTATGCGCGCGATCATTCGGTCGCGGAGTCCTTTGCCTACCTCAATGCCCTGCAGCCCGGCATCTTCAGCCCGGAAGACATTGCGCGCGCGGTGAGCGCGCAAAAGGCGGGAGGCGCCGCCGCATTTGATGATTTGCCGCCACTCAAACCGGCACTCGGTTGATCCTGAAGGAGAACAAACATGCGCCTGCCCCTTGATCTCAACAGCAGGAAATTGCTACAACTCGCACTGAGTCTCGCTGCTGCATGCGCGTTCACGGCGCATGCCGCGCCACAAGAGCCCGAGTTCTCGCTCGCGCAAAAAGAAAAGGCCGGCACGATTGAGACGCTGCGCGAGCTGGTCAACATTGAGAGTGGCAGCCGCGACCGCGAAGGCCTCGACAAATTGGCCGAGTACCTGCGCGGGCGCCTCGCTGCCCTCGGTGGCAAGGTCGAGGTGGTCACGCCCAGCGACGTCACCAGGTTGCACGACACGCCGCCGTTCACCGCCAAGGTGGTGGTTGCGCGCTTCGAAGGCGGCGGCACGCGCAGCATCATGCTGCTGGCGCACATGGACACGGTCTACCCGCGCGGCGCACTGGCCCAGCGGCCATTCCGTATCGAGGGCCAGCGCGCCTACGGCCCGGGCATTGCTGACGACAAGGGTGGCATCGCGGTGATGTTGCACACGCTCGCGATGTTGCGCAGCCTCAACTTTCGCGACTACAAAGTGATCACGGTAGTGATTAACGGTGACGAAGAGATCAGCACGCCCGGCGCGCGCAACCTGATCAGCAAGCTCGGCGGTGAGCACGACGTGGTGTTCTCGTGTGAGCCAACCCCGGCCAACGCACCGAACCCTCTTCTGGGTCTGGCGACCTCG
>JANNCZ010000884.1:0-10730 GCA_031387185.1 Burkholderiales bacterium | reverse complement strand
GGTGCCGGACGGCGCCAAGCTCGCTGTCGCCAAGGACGAGAGCGGTGTCGCGATGGCCGCCACGCGCGAACTGGTGCGGCGCGGTGTGCGCGGACTGCATTTGGTAACGGTGCCGGTAGGCGGCTTGCAGGCCGATGTGCTGATTGGCGCTGGCTGCGTGGCGACGCTCGAAACGTCCGGCGTGACGCTCAGCGAATTTGGCACCGGGCCGTGCTTCACGCGCGCGGTCAAGACGGCAGCGATCACGCTCAGGGACGCCACTTGCCCGGCGATTTACGCGGGTTTGCAGGCAGCGCAAAAAGGGTTGCCGTTCATGCCCTTGCGCGGCATCATCGGCAGCGACTTGCTTGCGCATCGCGATGACTGGCGCATCATCGATAACCCGTTTGCGCCTGCGGGCGAAATCGACAAGATTGTCGCGATTGCGGCGATTCAGCCTGACGTGGCGTTGTTTCACGCGCCAATGGCAGACCGATTCGGCAATGTGTTCATCGGCCGCCAGCGTGAATTGATGCTGCTCGCGCATGCGTCGAAGCAAACGCTGGTGACGGTGGAGCACATCGTCGAAGGCAATCTGCTCGACGATGATGCGCGTTCCGGCGCGACCATTCCTGCGCTGTATGTCGAGGCGATTGCCCACGCACCGCGCGGCGCGTGGCCCCTGAACTACGGCGATGCGTATCCGCTCGACGCTGCGTGGATGCGCGCCTACGTGGCGCTGGCGCGCACCGCCGATGGCTTCGAGAGCCTTGTGGCGCAATGGCTGGCGGGCAGTACCCGGCTGGAATCCTTGGTGGGAGCGCCTCGTAGCGGGGCAGGGGTGGCGGCTTGAGCAGCGTACGAGCGCCGGCGGCGGCGAATTCGCTTAACCCAAGGTCAGCCGCCGCGCTGCCCGCAATAGCCGATGTGGCCTCGGCGACGGCCGCAACTGGCTCCGCATTGACCGGCGCGTCGACGCCAACCGAACTGCTGATCTTCACCATCGCGCGCCTGCTGCACGGCGTGCGCCACGTAGCGGTGGGCGCGTCGTCGCCGATCCCCGGTGCGGCGGCGTTGCTCACGCGTGCGCAATCGAGCGGTGCCACGCGTGTCAGCGTGCTCGGCTCGCGCCGCCACAATGCGTTCACCAACGGTGGTGTCGAGTTGTTCGATCTTGCCGCACAGGGGCGCATCGACGCCTTCTTTCTCGGTGGCGGGCAGATTGACGGTGCGGCGAACATCAATTTGATCGGCGCGGACGGCTATCCACAATCAGGCGTGCGCTGGCCGGGTTCGTTCGGCTCGGCGTATCTCTATCACCTGGTGCCGCGCGTGATTTTGTTTCGCGAAGAGCACTCACGGCGCGTGTTTGTGCCGAAGGTTGATTTCATTTCGGCGGCCGGCCCGCGTGATGACGGCGTGTACCGTCCCGGCGGGCCGCACGCCATGCTGACCGGGCTGTGTCTGTTTTGGTTTGACAAAGCCACGCGGCGCTTTGGTTTGCAGAGCGTGCATCCTGGCCATACAGTGGAAGAAGTACGCGACCAGACTGGTTTTGATTTTGATTTGCCGGCTGCGGTGCCGGTTACACCCGGGCCGGAAGCGGCCGTGCTTGGGCTGCTGCGCGGGCAAATACTCGGCGAAATCGGCGAGACTTATCCCAACTTTGCGCAGACTTGGCGTAGTACGCTGAAGGCTCACGCTGAAGCGCAAGTGGCGGCGTGACTGCGGCGCTACTGCGATTCTGCCACGGTATGAAGAGGGATTGGCCGCGCTCCGTCGAGCGCCGACTCAGCGTGGCGCGATGGCGCCAGGCCCCGCGCCGCGATGCGGGCACTTGGTCTTGATGCAGTCGGCGTATAGCGAAAGCGAGTGGTCATGCAGGGTAAAGCCGCGCTCTTTGGCGATCTTTTTTTGACGCCGCTCAATCTCGGGGTCGTAAAACTCTTCGACCCGGCCGCATTGCAGGCACACGAGGTGATCATGGTGCGCGCCCTCGTTGAGTTCAAATACTGCCTTGCCTGACTCAAAGTGGTGGCGCTCGAGCAAGCCAGCGTGTTCGAACTGCGTAAGCACGCGATACACGGTGGCGAGGCCGACTTCCATTTTTTCCGTGAGCAACTGGCGATATACATCTTCAGCGCTTAAGTGGCGCACGCCGCTGGTTTGAAACAATTCGAGAATACGCAGGCGCGGGCCGGTGGCTTTGAGACCGATATTGCGCAGGCCGCTCGGATTTTTCGTGCTGCTGCGCGCGGCGTTATGCCCCTCGTCAGGGACGCGGGCAGGGGAGGCGGCAGGGTTGGCTGAGGCAGCGGGGCGGGTGGCGCGGGGCATGGGCTGGTGCTGTAGCGATGCAAATTGCGACGTTTTTGAGGGGAACCGAGGGGAACCGCACACCCTTTCAAGTATCATAACGGGTTTGGTTCTCTCGCGGCAAATCCTCTCGTGAAATTGACTCTTCCAGCCGCATATCAGCCTGCACTTTCCGTCCCGGCGCTGCCTTCAGGCGCGGGATTACGCACGGCGCTCATCGGCGCTGAGCGCCGTGTTGCCCGCCTTGTTGCGGTGGCCGCAGCGACCGCGCTGGCCGGCTGCTCTGCACCTTCTTCGCTGCGCGAATACATCCCGCAGATCGTGACGCCGTACCGTATCGACATCCAGCAGGGCAACTTCGTCACTCAGGACTTGGTTGATAAATTGCAAGCCGGTCAAACTCGCGACCAGGTGCGCTTCATTCTCGGCACGCCAATGTTGGCCGACGTCTTTCACTCAGATCGTTGGGACTACGTGTTCCGCTCGGCCAAGGGCTGGAATGATCCGGAGAAGCGGCGCCTCACGGTGTTTTTCGACAAGGGCGAGAAGCTCGCAAAGTGGGAAGCCATTGCGGTGCCGCCGCGGGTTGATATCACTGGCGGCGCAGGGACTGCGGGTGCCACTGTATCAGCGGCTACGCTGCCGCCTCTGGAGTCGCCTGGTTTGTTTGGGCGTCTGTTTGGAAGTACGCCGCCAAAATCGTCGAATCAGCCTGTAGCGTCAGTTTCCGCGCCTGAAGCTGCGCCTGCCGCAGCAACCGTTCCGCCTTTGGGTGCGATTGCTGGTGCGGGTAACGTGGTGCTGGCCAGCAGCGCGCCGCCACCGGCTGCACCGGCATCGTCTGTTCCCAAGCCTGCAGCCGAGCCGCCCGCCATTTCTACCGACGAAAAGAGGGGAGTATTTGGCCGCATGTTCGGCTGGATGTCGCCATCTGCTTCCACCGCATCGACTGCTGCGTCCGCTGCAACTGCTGCATCCGCAGCGACGTCCGCAATGGCTGCTGCTGCACCACCTGCTCCGGCTGCGTCCGCCGCGCCCGCCGTGGCAGCAGCCATTCCGGCACCGGTACCGGAACCGGCGCCTGTTGTTGCTCAGGTGTCCCAGCCCGCTGCGCCGCCACCTGTGCCGGTGACCGCTGCCTCAGCACCAGTGCCACCGTCACCAGTGCCAGCGTCACCAGTACCAGCGTCACCAGCGCCAGCCTTGCCAGCAGCAGGGGCTCCGCCGCTCAGTGTTGGGCCACCCCCCGACACCGCCGCCATCTTCGCCACGATCACTGAGTCGGTCGAGCAGTGGCGCACAGCATGGTCGGCCAGGAATCTCGCAAACTATCTTGCGGCCTACGCGCCCGACTTCAAACCGGCAGGCATGACGCGCGCGCGCTGGGAGGCGCAACGCCTGGAGCGGTTGGCCAAGCCCGTGTTCATTTTTGTCAATGTTTTTGAGCCACAGATCACCATTGCCAACAGCAACACTGCGACGGTGGTATTTACCCAGCAATACGAAACCGAGGCTTTGAAGGAAACTGGCCGCAAGACCCTGGTATTCGGCCAGATCGACGGCAAGTGGCTGATCCGGGAAGAGTCGTTCAGTGCAAAGTAAAGGGGATGTGCGTGCGACGATGACGCTACTCGCAAACAGCCTGAAATCATTGAAGAAGGCGCAACACACATGAGCATGTCAGACAAATTGCGCATTGCCATCGCGGGCGCGTCGGGGCGCATGGGCCACATGCTGATCGAGGCCGTACTCGCCGCGCCCGATACCGAACTTGCTGCCGCGCTCGACGTGGCATCGTCACCGGCGATCGGCACTGATGCTGGTGCCTTTCTGGGCCGCGCCACCGGCTGTCTCGTGCGCAGCGATGTCGAAGCCGCGCTGGCAGGCGCCGATCTGCTGATCGACTTCACGCGGCCCGAAGGCACGCTGCATCATCTGACCGCGTGTGCGCGCCATGGTGTCAAGATGGTGATCGGCACCACTGGTTTTGACGCAGACGGCAAACGCGCGATCGCGGATGCCGCTGCGAAGCACGCCATCATGTTTGCGCCCAACATGAGTGTTGGTGTCAACCTCACGCTCAAGCTGCTCGAACTAGCGGGCAAGACCCTGCCGACCGGCTACGACGTCGAGGTCATCGAGGCCCATCACCGCATGAAAGTTGATGCGCCCTCCGGCACCGCGCTGCGCATGGGCGAGGTCGTGGCTGCCGCAATGGGCCGCGACCACGACAAGGTGGCGCTGTACGGCCGTCACGGCCATACCGGTGCGCGCAAGGATGATTCGATTGGCTACGCCGTCGTGCGCGGCGGTGATCTGGTGGGCGATCACACGGTGATGTTCATTGGCGAAGGCGAGCGCATTGAAGTCTCGCACCGCGCGTCGAGCCGCATGACCTATGCGCAGGGCGCACTGCGCGCCTGCCGATTTTTGCGCGGCAAATCCACGGGCCTGTTTGACATGCAGGACGTACTCGGGTTGCGTTAGAGACGATACGCACTGATGACGTCCTCCTCTCCCATGACGTCTTCGACCTTTCATCTCCTGCACAGGCTGCGCGCCGGTTTTAGCGTCCTGATCGCCGCATTGGCGGTGTTGATGGCGGGTGGGGTACACGCCCAACGCGCCTCTACCGGCAGCGGCTTTTTCATTACCGAAGACGGTTACTTCATCACCTGCTTTCACGTCGTCGTCAACAGCGGCAAGATCACCCTGCGCAATCTGAAGGGCGAAACCTTTGAGGCGCGCGCGATTGCCGTAGACCGCAGCAACGACCTCGCGTTGCTCAAGGCCGAGGTGAGCAGTGGCGTGCGCTTCAAGCCGCTGCCGCTCGCGGCGTCAGGCGATGTGCGGCGCGGCGCGGCGATAGTGACGATGGGCTTTCCCAACATCAATCAGCAGGGCATCGAACCCAAGGTGACTGACGGCATCATCAACAGCTTCAGCGGTGCCAACAACGATGCGCGCGTGTTCCAGATCAGCGCGGCGGTGCAGACCGGTAATTCGGGCGGGCCGCTGATCACGATGGACGGCAACGTGATTGGTGTGGTCGCCTCCAAGTTGGATGCGCAGGCGATGGCGCGCCAGACTGGCGACATTCCGCAAAACGTCAATTACGCGATCAAGTCGCAATACGTGCTCGACATGCTTGACAAGGTCGCGGCACAAATTCCTGCGGTACGCGATGGGCTTGCACGTGTACAGAGCGGTGAGAAAGCGCGCGTTTCCGATGTGGTGCCGGCGTTGGAAGACGCGATTGCTCTGGTGCTGGCCACGCCCGCACATTTGACGCAGCGTGCGCCAGAGAGTGGCTCTCAGAGCCAGTCACAGGCTGATGGTGCCGCGAAACCCGCTCCTGGAGCGGTTCCTGGCCCGGCAACTCGTGCCAATCCGGCACCGTCGAATCCTTCCGCTGTGCCATCACCAGTACCGTCTCCCGCGCCATCATCAGCATCGCCGGTGCCGCCCCCCGATTCAACGCCGGACGAGCGTGCCTGGCGCGCGGGCCGCATGGTGGCCGAATACCGGCAGTTGCAGCAACTGCTCAACGCGCTGAACTTTGACGAACTCACGCTCATCAACCAGGCCAACATGCTGCGCATGATGCTGCGTTTCGATCAGGGGCCTGGTGGTGGCATCGCCGGGCAGCGGCAATCCGATCTCACGGCAATCCAGCGGCGTCTCGATGACATTGGCACCAAAAAAGCGGAGACCGTCAAGCGCATGAACGATCTGTCAGTCGAATATCGTCAACTGCAAACCGGGCCGGGAGGCAACACATGAAAGCACCTGATCTTCAGCGTGCCAGCGTGACAGCGCGGGGGAGCGCATCCAAGCTGCCCACCCGCATCGTGCGCGCGGCCTGCCCGCACGACTGCCCTGATACCTGCGCCATGCTGATCACCGTCGAGGGTGAAGTGACGATGCCCGGCGGCAGTGTGCGCGGCGCGCGTGCGACTGAAGTCAAGGGCGACCCTGACCATCCCACCACCCACGGCGTGCTGTGCAACAAGGTGGCGAAATATCTGGAACGCACTTACGCACCGGATCGCGTGCTGTATCCGATGAAGCGCATCGGGCCCAAAGGTCCGTCAGCATCAGTTGGCACAGAGCACCGTGCAAGCGGCGCACCGGCTCCGGGTAAAGCGGATGCCGCACAGTTCGCGCGCATCACCTGGGACGAAGCGCTCGATACCATCGCCGCCAAATTCAAGGCCATCGCCGCGGACAATCCGCAATCGATCCTGCCGTTCTCCTACGCCGGCACCATGGGCATCGTGCAGGCCAACTCGATTGACCGGCGCTTCTTTCATGTGCTCGGTGCCTCGCTGCTTGACCGCACCATTTGTTCGAACGCAGGCAAGGAAGGCATCGCCCTCACACTCGGTGCCAACATCGGGCCGGAGATGGAACGCTTCGATGAAGCGAAGTTGATTCTGCTCTGGGGCACCAACCCGGTCACCTCCAGTGTGCATCTGTGGACGCGCGTCACCGAGGCCAAGCGGCGCGGCGCGAAGGTGATCGCGATTGACCCTTATCAATCGCTCTCGGCCGAGAAATGCCACGAGTGGCTGCCGGTGCGCCCCGGTACCGATGCTGCGGTGGCGCTGGCGATGATGCACGTGCTGATCTGCGATGACCTGCTAGATCACGACTACATTGCGCAGTACACGCTAGGCTTCGACGAACTCAAGGAACACGTCAAGGCGTGGACGCCCGAACGCGCAGCACATATCAGCGGCATCAGCGCGCAGCAAATTGAAACCCTGGCACGCGAATACGGCATGGCGGGCCGCAATGGTGAGGCCGCCGTGATCCGCATCAACTACGGCCTGCAGCGCCATGCCGGTGGCGCCATGAGTTGCCGCACCATCGCCTGCCTGCCGGCGCTCACTGGCGCGTGGCGCCACGCAGCCGGCGGCGTGTTGCTCGGCACTGGCGGCACCTATCCGGTTGATGTCAAGGCGCTGGAGCGCCCCGACCTGATCTGGAACGCGCCGCGCACCATCAACATGGTCAGGCTCGGTGATGCGCTGCTGGGCGACGCCGCTGCGCTCTCCAATGGCCCGCCAGTCAAGGCGATGTTCGTCTACTCGGCCAACCCGGCCACCGTGGTGCCCGACTCCAACAAAGCGCTGCGCGGCATGGCGCGCGAAGATCTGTTCACCGTGGTGCATGACGTGTTCCTTACCGATTCGTGCGACTACGCCGACATCGTGTTGCCGGCCACGACGCAGCTTGAACATTTTGATATCCACAAATCCTACGGCCACCTCTACTGGCTGGTCAACCAGCCGGCGATTGCGCCAGTTGGCGAAGCGCGCTCCGACAGCGACGTGTTTCGCGCCCTGGCCGAACGCATGGGCTTCACCGACCCGGCGCTGTTCGAGAGTGACGAGACCATTGCCGCGCAGGCGATTGATGCCAAGCATGCCTACAACAATGGCATCACGCTCGCATCCCTCAAGGAAAAAGGCTGGCAGCGGCTCAACGTGCCGGCCGAGTGGAAGCCGTTTGCCGAGGGCAACTTCCGCACCCCTTCGGGCAAGTGCGAGTTCGTCAGCGCACGCGCGGCTGCGCTGGGCCTGCCCGCGCTGCCCGATTACATCGCGCCGCGGGAATCCCCGTTGACCAACCCGGCCCTCGCCGCAAAATATCCGTTGATGATGATCTCGCCGCCGGCGCGCAACTTCATGAATTCCACCTTCGGCAACATCGCGTCCCTGCGTGAGGCCGAGAAGGAACCCTTTCTCGACCTTAACGCAGCGGACGCCGCACCGCGCGGCATTGCCGATGGCGCCCGCGTACGCATCTTCAACGACCGTGGCAGCTTCGAAGCGCGCGCCCGCGTCAACGGCAAGTCGCGCGCCGGCGTGGTGACCGCGCTCTCGGTGTGGTGGCACAAATACACCCCGACCGGGCGCAATGCCAACGCCGTGACCAATCAGTCGCTGACTGATCTCGGGCGCGGGCCGACGTTTTATGACTGTCTGGTCGAAGTCGAGAAAGCCGCATGAACGCACTCTCCCCGATGTCACCGTTCTCCAACTGGCCGCTGCTCGCCGCGCTGCTCTTCATCGCGATGGGTGTGGGCTATGTGCATCAGTCCTGGCAAAAGCTGCGCCGCTGGCCGCGCGTGGAAGGGGTGGTGGTCGCGCTGATACGCGTGACCGTGAGCAAAAATCCGGAGATTGAATACAAAGATGCAGCGGGCGTGGCGCATCGTTTCGTCTCGCGCATGCCGTATCACCAGCGCTTGAAAATCGGTGACAAGCTCATGGTCGCGGTCAATCCGGACAACCCTGCCGAAGCCGAACGTGTCAATTTCCTGACGGCGGTGTTGATGCCCGCGATGATGGTGGCGTTTGGCGTCATCGTCGTGTTGTTTCATTTTGGCTTGACCAAGTGACGGTCTTCGAAGCGATGGATTTTGAGTGGCGCAGCATGAGTAGCGCGGCATGAACGTCAAGCCACGCGAAGCGGTAGTCTGTGTGCATGGCCTCTGGCTGTCCGGTTTCGCGATGCGCTACTGGCGCACGCACCTGGAGCGCGCCGGCTACAAGGCCTACGCGTTCTCTTACCCGACAGTGCGTGCGCGTCTGGCCAGCAATCGCGCAGCGCTGCTGCGCTTTGCCCTGGCACTTCCTGAAGAGCGCATCCATTTCGCCGGCCACAGCCTCGGCGCGGTAACGATTGCCTCGATGCTCGATGAACACAAGTGGCAATTGCCGGGCAAGACACTCGGCCGCATTGTGCTCGCGGGCCCGCCGTTTCAGGGAACGCATGCCGGGAAAACCCTGGTGGACAAAGGTTATGGCGATGCACTGGCCGGAAAGCCGCTCCAGGACTGGCTCTCCGGCCATCGGCCGAGTGTGCCGAAGGGTGTTGACCTTGGTGTGATCGCAGGCAGCGCGACAGTGGGCCTTGGCCGCGTGATCGCACCTGGCTTGTCCAAACCCAACGACGGCACCGTGACGGTGGAAGAAACGCGTGTCAGCGGCGCGCGCGAGCATCTCGTGTTGCCGGTAGGACACACCGGGCTGTTGATGTCGCGCCGCGTGGTCCAGCACATGGCGCAATTTTTCGACAGCGGGTCATTCGGGGCATGAGCGTGGCGCGCACCTTCGCCGTGTTGTGCGCCGCCTTGCTGTTGCCGGGTTGCAGCGCCACGTCAACCGTGTCCTACTACTGGCAAGCCTTCAACGGCCAGATGGAAGTGCGCCGCTTGTCGCGCCCGGTCGAAGAGGTGCTGGCCGATACCGCAACCGGTGCCGAACTCAAACGCAAGCTTGCCTACGCGCAGCGCGTGCGCGAGTTTGCCAGCCGCGAACTCGGCTTGCCTGACAACCGCAGTTATCGTCTCTATGCCGATTTGCGGCGGCCCTATGTGGTGTGGAACGTGTTCGCTGCGCCCGCGTTGTCGCTGGAACTGAAGACCCAGTGCTTTCCGGTCGCGGGCTGCGTGCCCTATCGCGGCTACTTTTCGAAGGAGGATGCGGAGGCACGCGCGGCGGAGATGCGCGCAACGGGTGATGATGTGTACGTCGGCGGCGTGCCGGCCTATTCCACGCTTGGCTGGTTTGACGACCCGCTGCTCAACACGTTCATCCACTATCCCGATCTGGAAATCGCGCGGTTGATTTTTCACGAACTTGCGCATCAGGTGGCGTATGTGAAAGACGATGCGGCCTTCAATGAATCCTACGCAGTCGCCGTCGAGGAGGAGGGCATCAAGCGCTGGGTCAAGTCCAACGCCAGCGCAGCCGAGATGCGCAGCTACGAGGCGTTCAAGCTGCGGCAGCGCGAATTGATCGAACTTCTGATGCGTGCACGGTCTGCCTTGGCTGCAGTCTATGGTGGCAAGACAGATGACGCCGCGCGCCGCAGCGGCAAGGCGCGCGTCATCGAGACCTTGAAAGCAGAATACGCAACGCTCAAGCACGGCTGGGGTCTGAATGCCGATGAAGCGAAGCGCCATGACGACTGGTTCTATCGCGATCTCAATAACGCGCGCTTGGGTTCGGTCGCGATTTACACTGAGCATGTCGCCGCTTTTGCGCGGCTGATCGTGCGCGAGCGTGGGAATATGCAACGGTTTCATTCTGCGGTCAATGCGCTTGCCGCGTTGCCGCGCGAGGAACGGATCAAGCGGCTCGCTGTCATACCTTGAGCGCATTTGCCGCCCCGCATTCCATCACGTTGTTCCTGCGCTTCGTCCTCGCACTTCGTCCTCGCACCTCGTCCGTCCTTGTTTGTTCTGATTTGCGCCATTCGTTTTTGTCTTCGTCCATTTCCGTTGAAGGAGCCTTCATGCTGATTCGCGCCATTCTCAAAACCGCGCTCGCTCTCGCCGCCGTCGCCGCATTGGCCACAAGTGCCCAGGCCCACCACGGCTGGAGCGATTACGACGACAAGACCACGCTCAACCTCACCGG